>JAABSS010000378.1 GCA_011390235.1 Desulfotignum sp. | reverse complement strand
CCGTTTTGAAATACCGGGCGCATATCTGGCGCTGGCCAGGGGTCATGCGGGTGGAAAATCCCAGCTTTTTTTCCTTGTCTGCCTGGCCGGGCTGAAAATCTTTCATATCCCGCCGGCCGTGGGGACGGGCAATGATATGGGTATAGTAGATCAGGGCACGGTCAAGGAGAATATACAGAAACTGCAGATTTTTATTGGGGCCCACCTGGAGCCGGTCTCCGCCAAGGCGGATGCCGGCGGGGCTGTGTTCTGCCATGCGCCTGCCGCCCATCACAGCGGAACCCGCCCCCAGGATGCCCCCGATGGCAGTGAACATGCCGAAACTCAGACCATGGGCAGCGGTGTCTATCATCACCCCCATGGTGCCGCCCACCAGGGCCCCGGCTGCTGCCAGCTGTTTTCCGTTGAGTCCAAGCAAATCCCAGGTCTTCTGGGCAAACAGGTCATGCTGGAGCACGGAATATTCCGGCAGATGCACCTCATACTCCTTGTGTTTGAACAAGGACCGGATATGATGAAACATGGTCTTTTCTATATCACGTAAGTTTTTTTTATAGGTTGTGGACAGATTTTCTTTTGCCGTGACCGGATCGGTTGTGTCATCAAGTCCCGTGGATACAAAAAAGGTAAGGCTTTTTTCTATGGCATGGCTGATATAGGCACAGGCCAGGCGGTTGCGTTTTTCCCATTCCTGCTCAAAGGCCTGGATTACCCGGATCAGTGCGGGTTCCCATTCCTGATCAATGGATTTCAGACTTTCCAGCATGCGGATCCGTTCATAAAAACCGGCAGTGTTGGAATTAAATACCCGGACCGCATTAAAATACCTGCCAAATTCCTGGCGCCAGGCTCTGGTATAGTCTTTTTCCATATGTTTGGCGTTTATTATGGCCATGCGGGGCCTGCCTGTAAGCCGCAGGATCTCCATTTCCGCCAGATCATCTGCCCGTACCGGCCTGGATCCGTTCACCACATAAATAATGCCCGCGCCTTTGGCCACTGGTGCGAAAAGTTCACATTCATCAGCAAAAAACGGATCGGATTTATGGGCCTGGATAAAGCGGTCCAGAATACGGCCGGCATCGCCCTCATAGGCTCTGAACCAGGCCAGGGTCTGCCGGGGCACCTGGAACCCGGGGGTATCCACAAACCGGATGATGTCCCGGCCGTCTATTTTAACGGTATAGGTCCGGCACACGGTTGTTTCTCCGGGAAACGGGCTGACCCGGATCTGGTCATCCTCGGTAAGGGTGGACACCACAGAGGATTTGCCTTCATTGGGGTGTCCCAGTACGGCAAATTCCGGCACAGTTTCCGGGCCCGGGGCAGTCATCTGGTCTGATGTCATGGGCGTATCCTTTCCACGAGAATATCCGGTCTGCCCAGCTGGCTGATGCTGGTCTGCCATACCCTGAAATCCGCATCATCGGCTGGCACGGCCAGATGCTTGTCTTCCGGTGCCTGGGTGAGCAGCACCCAGAGATTTTTGTCGGCCAGCACCCCCTGCTTGAGCTGGACCAGGTAATGCAGCAGTCCCCGTATGGGGGGCTGCCACACTTCCTGGAGGAAAATTACAGGATCCACCCCTGCCGGGATCTTTTGCTGCAGTAACTCTGCATCTGTTTCAGGGTCCAGATCAACAAGGATCACCGCCTGCACATCCAGTAAAAACTGCTGCCGGATCAGCAGCCGGATACGGTCCCGGGCATTTTCATCCCAAATGGATGCCGGAACAAGCACTGCGGCCGGGGTGGGTGCACCCACACCTGCATGGCCATTTTCACTGGTGCGGGGTTGGGCATTTTTTTCTGGGGTATCTGCCGTCCGGGATGGCGGTTCTGTGTGCGCCTGTGCTTCGGCAGCATGGCCTGTGTCTGTGCCAGAAAAGGTCTGCCCGTCATGACCGGCGGTTGACCGCTCGGATTTGTTCCCCGGCTGTTCTTTGAACCTGATATCCATGACCGGTGATTTCATGCGTACAAGCAGTCGCCGGAACCGGGGCTGGTAAAAATCAAACCTTTCCAGCAGGGATTTCTGGGCATATCGCCCAGCCAGAATTAAAAGCAGTCTGGGAACAATGGCATAAAAAACCATACCAAAACACAAAAACGGCCACCAGGAAACCAGGTCTTTTGTGGCCAGAGAAGCCATGCCCTGTTTGAGGAGAATCCTGGAGCCTTCAATCTGTTCCAGAGAGGGTCCGGACAGATGGTCAGGGATCCATGCGGCCCAGGGAAAAGCCACCAGGGTTACAAGTTCATGCACAAAAGACGGGGTGGTAATTAAAGTGGATTGCCAGCCAAAAGCCACATCACTGACCGCCACCCGGAACAAGGTAGCCCCCAGAGCGCCCAAAGAAAAAAAGAGGGCAGACAGGGACAACAATATTACCAGGGGCCAGAAAAAAAGGAACCCGTATTCCTGCTTTCTGGTACGGATGAAATAAAGGGCTGTATCCAGGCCGGCTTTACCTGCACCGGCCGGCATTCTGCCGGTCTTTTTCACTGTACGTGCCACAAATCCGGGCAATACCCTGAACAAAAAACCCAACACCAGGGTGAAAAAAAGCCCGGGACCTGATCTGAACAGCCGGAAACGGCGGAGGAAAAGGCCTGCCAGGGTGCTTAAGAACAATACTGCCGGCAAAAGAACAAATACCGCAAAAAACA
>JAABSS010000377.1 GCA_011390235.1 Desulfotignum sp. | reverse complement strand
CTTGTGGGTGATGTCCGGGTCGTCTCCTGCATCCTTGACAATCTCTGCCTCACAGCAGTTTTCTGTCAGGCAGCGCACCTGCTGCACCGCCACCATCCGGGTGCCGCCCCCAAGAAAAACAATTTCCACCTCTTTGGGAGCGGTGCCGGTGAGCAGCCGTATCAGGGCCGCCTTGACTGCGGCAGAGGCGGCCGCACCTGTGGTAAATCCTTTTTTCAAATGTTTTTGTGCCAAATTTTTCCCTAACCGCCCAGCCGCTGTTTTCTGAATTTTTTACAGTTTTCCACAAAGCAGAGGGGAACATCCGGATTGGAACCAA
>JAABSS010000376.1 GCA_011390235.1 Desulfotignum sp. | reverse complement strand
CACGTCAAACACGTTATCGTACACCCCGGCTTTGTCTGATACCACTGATGAGTAGTGAAATTCATGGCCCCTGACCCGGGACCCTCTGGCCCCGATCACCGTATCTTGAGCAAAGGTGATTTCCCGGTACCCCAAGGACCTGAGCCTGCCTGACATGCGCACACCAAGATCAAAACACCCGGCCATGGGCACAGGCGGATCATGGTCTTTGGGCCAAAGCGCTTTGCACAGGAACATGAACCCCCCGCACTCCCCGTAAATGGGCATGCCTTCCCCGCTGCGGGCTTTGACAGTTGACAGCAGAACCGGTTTTTGTGACAACGTGTCTGCAAAAAGCTCGGGGTATCCCCCTCCCAGGTACAGTCCGTCAATATCTTCGGGCAGGCAGTCATCTGCCAGAGGAGAAAAAAACACCAGGCAGGCACCGGCTTTTTCCAGCATGGCCAGGTTGTCCGGATAGTAAAAGCAGAACGCCTTGTCCCGGGCCACGGCAATCCGTGGGGTTTTTGGAAAGGATTTTGCAATGGAACCTGCTGCTGTCTGTGATTCAGCCGATATTTCTGGTCCGGCCGTATCTTTTCCAACGCCCGGTTTTGGCATCTTTTCGTTTTTTATTGGTTCAGCTCTTTTTGTCGGATCCGTAAGCTTTGCGATGAGCCGGTCCATGTCCAGCCCCTGGTCCACCATGGACACCAGGGTGTCAATCACAACCGGCTGGATCACATGTTCCTCTGCGGTGGTCAGTCCCAAGTGGCGCTCGGGCATGACAATGGTGTCGTTTCTGGGCAGATGTCCCAGGCAAGGGGTGGTGCAGGTCTGTTCCACTGCATCTTTGAGATATGCATAATGGCGCTGGCTGCCTGTGAAGGTAAACACCACCCCGGCCAGTGTCAGGTCCGGATCAAAGGTCTCAAATCCTTTGACCACTGCTGCCGCACTCCTGGCCTTTCCTTTGGCAGACACCACCAGCAGTACGGGCAGATCCAGCCATTTGGCCATCTGGGCGGTGGACCCGGATTCTGTTATGGCATCATAGCCGTCAAACAGCCCCATGACCCCTTCCACCACTGCCAGATCCGCCCCCCTGGACTGTTCATGAAACAACCGGCGGTTGTAGGCCTTTGAAAGCATCCAGGAATCCAGGTTATAGCTGGTGCGGCCGGCAATACGGGCATGGTGGCCCGGATCGATGAAATCCGGCCCCACTTTGAACGGTGCCACGTTCATACCTCTGGCACGCAGCCAGGCCAGAATGGCCAGGGTCAGGGTGGTTTTTCCCGTGCCGCTGCCGGTGGCGGCAATCACAAAACCCTTGATGTCACACCTCCGGTTAGTGCCTTACTCCTCAGTTTCTTTTAAAAAAACAAGAAAATGAGGAGGGACAAATGGGTTGCGGGTTTCCCGCGTTAGTTTATTTTCAGGCATTTTCACTTCTTGTTTTTTCATATGCCATGATGGCCAGGGCGTTTACCACTGCGGCGGCCACATTGGAGCCGCCTTTTCTGCCCGCATTGGTGATATAAGGGATATCCAGGGTCATCAGTTTCTGTTTGGATTCTGCGGCGTTGACAAATCCCACAGGCAGCCCGATCACCAGGGCGGGATCTGCTTTGCCCTCCTGAATAAGCTGGATAAGCCGCAACAGGGCTGTAGGAGCATTTCCTACCACATAGATGCCTTTGTCCAGCCGGCCTGCCGCCAGATCCACTGCAGCCAGGGCCCGGGTGGTACCGTCGGCTGCGGCCCGGGCCGCCACTGCCGGATCGGTCATCAGGCAGGAAACCGTGCCGCCGAAATGTGCAAGTTCTGTTGTCCGGATGCCCACCCGGGCCATGTTGGTGTCCGTGAAAATGCTGCACCCGCTCTGAATGGCAGCGATCCCTTTTTCCACGGCATTGTTGCCGAACCGGATGGTGTGGATATAATCAAAATCAGCGGATGTATGGATCATCCGCCGCACAACAGGCCAGTGTTTTTCATCAAAACCGTGGTCTTCAGCTTCTTTTTCTATGACCTGAAAACTTAGATCTTCAATTTCCTGGGGCTTCATCAGGCTCCTTTATCCGCAATATGTCATGGTAACCGGCAAAAATATTACATTACCATTTTTTTGCCCGGGTTTCACCACAATTTTTCACGTATTTTCTTGCACCTCGAACTCCCGGCCCTATTTCTGTTTGTCTTTTTTGTTCAGAACTTTCCGCAATCCACCATTGTTGTTCTAAAAAAATGGAAAAAATGCATTGACATGCTACTTTTTTTTGTATATTGAATTTTGTATACAAAATTCAATATTGAGTTAAAGGGAATGGCACCAATGAA
>JAABSS010000375.1 GCA_011390235.1 Desulfotignum sp. | reverse complement strand
TCTGCCGGCGACATGCCCATGAGATTACCCCGCAGGGCCACTGCAGGATTCCAGGTATGGGTTCTGCATTTTTTCATGGTGTCCATGGTGGTTAAAAACAACCCCCCCGGCCCCACCGACTGGATCAGATCAAAATTCAGGGTATGGTCATCGATCAGCATATCATCCATGTAAAACTGGATCATCTGGATAATTTCCAGGTCCATGATGAATTTTTCAAAGGAGACGGCACCGAAACTGTCCAGGATTCCGGCACTGTGCACAATCAGGCTCACCTGATTTTCCATGGCGGTAAACATGGAGAACATGCTTTCATATCCAGCCTGGGCAGACAGGTTTCCGGCATCTGTCACAGCCCCGCCGGCCCTGCTGGGCAGGCCGTAATACCGGGCCAGGGCAGCACAATATTTTGCCTGGAGTGCATATGCCGGGGATCCGATGGAGATATTGCCTGATTTCATGTCCGACCCGTAGCACTGGAGACCGAAAATCACCGGGGTTCCGGGATTCAGGGTCTGGGCGATCATGATGAGACCCAGGGCCTCGGCCGCTGCCATGGCCACATTGCCGGCCAGGTCAATAGGGCCGGTGGTGCCGGCTGCCACCCCCGGAGAGATGATCACCGGCTGGTGATACTGCCCTGCCGCAGACAGGGCCTCCAGCCCGGTTTCATCCACCTGGAGCGGACTGACCGGGCTGATCATGGTGAGTATACGGGGGGTCTGGGCAAGGTGCTGCACGCCCCCTGAACGGATGGCTGCCAGGGCCATGATATCTTCCATCCGGTCCCGGCTGCACTGGATCCCAAAAACACATTTATCCGAATATTTCAATGCCGCATACATCATGGCCAGGTGGCTGTGGTGGGCTGCCACATCCGAAGGCTGGGCCAGGATGCCGCCGTTAATCCTGAAAACAGGACTGGCATGCACCAGTTTCACAAGATCCACATGGTCCTGGAAAATCGCATCCCGCATGTTCCCGTCCGGATCCATGATGGCGGCACAGCCGTATCCTGCTGCAATCTTTGACGCGCCTCTGCCGATGGTTATATCATGGACCGGGTTGATGCCGTGAAGGGTAAAGGTATCCGGTGCCTGTGCCAGCAGCACAGGGATCTGGTCCGGAGAAAATACCACCCGGTCATCTTTGATACAAAGACCCTTTTCCGCCAAAAGCGCCAGAAAAGGCCTGCTCAAAACCCGTATCCCGATTTCAGCCAGAATCTTTTTCGCCATCTGGTCCAGTTTGTCAAGTTTTTCCCGGGGAACTGATCCGGTCATAATGCATTCTTCCGTTATTGAGGTTTATTGCAGCAACCCGATTGTTACCTGTCCTGGCAGGGTAATCGCATGTAGAAGCAGGGTCCCACATATTGACATAGCCCCCTGAGGGTAGCGGTGTGACAGGACCGTCAGATGCCAATCTCGGGCCGGTCACACCGCTACCCTCAGGGGGCGCGGGCATCAAGCAGCTGAACAGGATGCGGTTACATGCGATGGCCCTGCCTGTCCCGTGTCCCGGGTGAGTTCCCTGACCCCGGTATCCCGGATGGTTTTCATTTCTGCCCCTTTTGCCCTGAAATCTGGATTTTAAACACTATTTTCTGATACCGGCAATACCATAAAAACAGCAGCACCACCAGACCATGGCAATGATTTTTTTTTCATCTATCTGGAAACAAAACCAGTGGGTGCAAAAAAAAGCAGGCCCAGGGGTTTACAGGACTTTGGGAACTTTTTATAGTAGCCCCATGAAATTTTATGCTGTCGCTGCCGGTCGTACCACCGGCATTTTTACATCATGGCCCGAGGCACAGGCACAGGTGAACGAATTTCCCGGCGCTGTTTTCAAAAGCTTCAAGACAAAAAAAGAAGCCGAAGCCTTTCTTGCAGACCCGGTTCTGGGTGCAAAACCAGGCACCGGCAAAAAACAAAAATCTTCTCACGTGCTGGACAGTACTGATGCACCCATATATGCTGAAGGAACTATTGTTGTATACACCGACGGCAGTGCCATCGGCAATCCCGGCCCCGGTGGTTACGGGGTGGTGATTCAGGCAGAGGAAGATGAACCCGCACGTGAACTGTCAGGAGGCTGCAACCACACCACCAACAACCGGATGGAAATGACGGCGGTGATCAAGGCCCTGGAAATCCTTGAAGGAACCAGCAGCCCTGTGGTGCTGCATTCCGACTCAAAATATGTGGTGGATGCCCTGAACAAGGGGTGGGCAAAAAACTGGCACAAAAGAAACTGGCACAAATCCGATGGAAACCCTGCCTTGAACGCTGATTTGTGGCAGCGGCTGCTGCCCCTTTCACAGGCCCTGGATGTGCGGTTTGTATGGGTCAGGGGCCATAGCGGCAATCTTTTGAACGAACGCTGTGATGTCCTGGCCAATACAGCTGCCCGGCGGATCGGTGCACGCTTGGAAAAAAAATAAAAACCAGCTTTGTATTCTTGCTACCTGATATAGGCAGGGGTGAGGGTATTTTCAGGAAATGTAAAAAAATCTGAGGAAAAAAGTGCAGGACGGGCCATGGCAGCAGCACTGATGTGGTCCATATCCGGATGTGACAGGCAGGCATGGCCGCGGGTATGCTCCAGGATCAGATCCTGGTAGGCCCTGGCCCCGGACCCGGCAAACAAGGCATCAGGTGACCGGGCCAGGGAT
>JAABSS010000374.1 GCA_011390235.1 Desulfotignum sp. | reverse complement strand
GCCTTCTGCACCGGCGGCAACACCAAGGAATATTCAGAATACTACTCCCGGCGCTGTGATGAATACGGCCAGTACATGGAGCTGTTCAACCACATGGTGGACTCCATTTTGAGCTGCCACAAACCTGTGATATGCCGGGTCAACGGCATGCGGGTGGCCGGAGGCCAGGAGATCGGCCTGGCCTGTGACCTTGCCATTTCATCAGACCTGGCCATTTTCGGCCAGGCAGGCCCCAAACACGGGTCTTCCCCGGCCGGCGGGTCATCGGATTTTCTGCCGTGGTTTCTCACCATGGAAGATGCCATGTATAACTGCGTGTCCTGTGAAATGTGGTCTGCCTATAAAATGAAAATGAAAGGCATGATTTCCAAGGTGGTGCCGGTATTGAAAATTGACGGCAAATGGGTGAGAAACCCCATGATTGAAACCGACACCTATGTGAAAGACGGGGAGATCGTATACGGTGAATACAAAACCGGGGATGCCCTGGCAGAGGGCAAGGCCCTGGTCAAACAGCACCAGGCCAATGCAGACTTTGAACTGCTGGACAAGGAAGTGGATAAGATAATCTGGAAATTCGCCAACCTGTTCCCGGCCTGCCTGGTGAAATCCATCGAGGATGTCCGCCAGAAAAAGAAATTTTTCTGGGACACCATGAAAAACGACCACCGCCACTGGCTGGCCGCCAACATGAGCGGCGAGGCTTTCCTGGGATTCGGCGCCTTCAATACCAAGAAGATCACCGGCCAGGATACCATTGATTTCCTCAAGTTCCGCCAGAACGTGGCTGCGGCCCGTGACTGGGATATGGAGATGTTTGCCGAAGTGATGGGCAAACCCAAAGAATAGGCTCATGGGGTCAGGCTTGGCTTATTGGCTTATTGCAAAGTGCCGCAATAAGCCAATAAGCCAAGCCTGACCCCAAGTCCTTTACAGGCGGATATACACATACCCGCCCCGCCCGTAACCGAACAGATGAAAAAGATGATGGTAATGGGTGGACATCGCCTTGTAGAAGGTATCAAAACCCACCGTATAGGGATGCGGCACAGAGGTGTCCACATCCAGGATCGTGACCCTGCCTGTGTCCGGGTCAAAGCCCCCCACCGGTGATATATGGGGTATGTTCAACTCCGGAAGCAGGCTGCCCTGGTCAAAATGGGCGATGATGATGCCGTCTGCCCGGGTTTCAAAAGTTTCAAGCCTGGACCACAGCTCCTGGCGGCAGGCCTTTATCTTGTCCGGTGCCCCTACTGCTTCCACCACCTCCACTGCCTGGTGGGCGATACCAAAGATGTTCAGGCTGGTTTCGACCACCTGCCCCAGTACTGCCAGGGGCAGCCCCCGCCGTCCCTGGTATCCTTTGGGCCCCATTCGTTCCTTCCAGGAGGCCGTGGTAACCCTGTCCAGCAGATCCTGCTGTGTAAGGACTTCCCTGGGCAAACGGCCCTGGATTTCCAAAAGGGTGTTCACCACGCAAGCCACTGATGCCACTGAACACGATGATTCGTGAAACTGCCTTACATGGTGGCGGTACAGCCCGTCCTTTACCGGATTTTTCTGAGGCTTTGCCAGTGTTTTTTCCCACCGGGCATGCCGTTGGCCAAATGATCCGGTGGCCGTTATTTTATGGAAAAAATACCGCAGGTATAACACGCTGCGCATTACATATATTAAACCATTCATGGGCTTTTCTCTTTCAGGCCATGGTTCTGCATGAACCAGGCACCTTTTGTAAAATTATGCTGAATCAGGGTTTGTCAATAACGGACATGCCCTTCCGGGTAAAACAAAGCTTGAAAGCTTTTAGCTTTTAGCCGGTAGTTACCAACAGGAAAAATTGGTAATTGTTATTGGAAGCTGAAAATTGCGTACCGACGGCGGACACCGTTCACCCGGAGAGGCCAGTGTTGTTTTCCACCCGGAATGCTGCTGCCGCCAACTGAAATCGGTTGGGTTGTATGGGTTCACTGCCCGATATCGGCCCGGGATTGTTTTTTGCGGTTGCAATATTCGGGGTTGTGGGGTGCATGACCGGTATTGTGCACAGAAAAATGTAAAAAATACCGGTTTTTGTGCTGCCGGACAAAAAAACAAGGGATTATATATTGATTTTGTTGCCAACAATTTATATAGATCATGTGACAGATAAAAAGAGTACATAACCGGCTGGGCATTAAAGGCGGTAAAAATATCCTGATGAATATTATAGACTGGAGGAACACGATGAGATCATATGCGCGTTTGGTTTGCTTCATTGCAGTGCTGATGGTAATTTTGGGTCAGCACCTGGTACTGGCTGATAAAGACCCGGAACAGCTGATGCTCCCCCTTGGTACCATGACCATAGCCGCCCCCCCGGATGCTGAACGCGAACCCCAGCTCTCACCGGTTGTGTTTCCCCATTCACTGCATTTTGCATACTCCTGTAAAGACTGCCACCATGAATGGGATAAGGCCGGTCCGGTACAAAGCTGTGCAACAGCCGGGTGCCATGAAAACCTGTGGGCAAAACCCCCTGGCACCACACCTTTGGGAGAAAAACGGGTTAAATCTCTGGCAGGCGCCTATCATCAGGTCTGCATAGACTGCCACCGCCAGGAAGAAAAAAACCAGAAAGCAGCTGGAAGGAAAAGAATATACACCGGACCTATTGCCTGTGAAGGCTGCCATCCCGAGCCCCAT
>JAABSS010000385.1 GCA_011390235.1 Desulfotignum sp. | reverse complement strand
TCACCATCCCTATTGCACCTGGGGGGTTCCATCGGAAAACCAGCTGTAATGGGGCATCACTGCGATAAGTTCTGCTCGTGACCGGGCCATGCTTTGATCACGCCCTGTAAAAGAATGGCCAGGGGGATGGCAAAGAACACCCCCCAGAAACCCCAGATACCGCCAAAGAACAGCACTGCCACGATTATGGCAATGGGGTGCAGGTTGATGACCTCGGAAAACAAAACAGGTACCAGGACATTGCCGTCAAGAATCTGGATAATACCATAGGCCACAATGGTCCAGGCCAGATCCGCATTCCACCCGAATTGGAAATAGGCCACAAAGGCCACGGGAAATGTCATCACAGCAGCCCCGACATAGGGAACCAGAACAGACATGCCCACAAGAAAGGCAAGCAGCATGGAAAAATTAAGTCCCATGAAAACAAATGTGATATAGGCCGCTCCCCACACCAGAAGAATTTCCCAGAACTTGCCCCGGATGAAATTGCCCAGCTGGGCATCAACACCCTGCCAGACCCGTTTGGCAAGCCCCCGTTCCCGGGGCAGATAGTACCGGGCCCAGTTCAGAATCATTTCCTTGTCCTTGAGAAAGAAAAACACCAGCAGCGGCACCAGCACAATGTATACCACCAGGGTGAGAATGCCGACCACAGAGGACAGGGTCTGGCGCAGCATTTTGTCTGCAAAACCGGCGGTTTCCCGCCTGATCTCGTTGAGCACGCTTTCAATATCCACCTCCCTGAAAATTGTGGGATACTTTTCCGGGAGAGCCAGGATCAAATCCTGCCATGCACTGAGCATGGCGGGCACTTCCTGCAGCAGCTGTGTGGCCTGCCGCGTAAGAACCGGAAGAAGCCAGAACAGCAATGCCAGCATTACCAGGAAAAAAAGAGAAAAGACAATGCCCAGAGCAAGCATTCGGGGAATCCCCAGCCGTTGCAGGGACAATATTATGCCGTCCAGAAGATAGGCAATGATCACACTGGCAATAACCGGCATCAGATGCTGTCCGGCCAAAAGTATCGTAACCAGGCCGGAGAGCAGCAGCAGTCCAAGTATAACCACCTGGGGATCGGAAAATTGTCGTCTGATCCAGTCCTTGATCACATGCATAACAAAAGTGCTCGCCTTTCAAAAAAATTTTCTGCATCTATTACAGTATTCCGGCTGATTTTTCCATATTTTCACAACCGGTTTTTTGCAATTTTTTTATTGTAACAGAAAGGGGGTATTCTTGAAAAGCGCTAAGAAAACCATTGTCCAGGGAATAAAAGATTTTTACCTCAAAAGATCCAGGATCTGCGGCGCACCAAGGTATAGGCGGTTGCCCCCAGCAGCACCATGGCAAACGCCAGGTGCAGCAGATCCAGACCAATGACCACACCATGGGGAAAATAGATGCCGGACAGGTTTTTTACCACCATGAAACAGCCGGTGAGTATCAATCCGAAAAGCGCAGCTATTTTTACCCGGGCAGGTGCGGTAATCCGGGTATTTCTGGTTATCTGAAATTTTTTTGTACCGCTGTTTCTGCGGCCAAAAAAATAATCCAGTGCCACATATACACAAAACCCCATGAGCAGTGCGGCCATTGCATAGTGAATGGCATGGGTGACATAAAACTGCGCCAGCCATCCCAGCCCCGGGATGTCAGCGATGTAATAGCGTTTGAATATGGGCATCTGCGCAAATCCGCTCAAAGCGATAAAAAACAGGGTCAGGCCGTACACCATGCGGCGGCTTTTAAAATGATAAACCATCAGGCCTCCTCTTTCATCTGCCTGTAATATTTTCCAACAGCTGCTGCAGCACCGGCAATTGGTGCAATGACCATGGCAATGGCCAGGTTGGATCCGGCTGCCATGGTATCTTCCACCGGATGCATATGGGGTTTGCCTTCACCGGTGTCATAGACCAGCTGGTCAAAGGGCACCGGGGATACATAAATGGTATTGGTTCCCCCGTTTTCATCAAGGCCGTAAATATAACCGTCCGTTTCTTTTGCCAGATCCTTTGCCATTTTGATGATATCGGATCTTTTGCCTATGGTCTGGACATCTTCAGGGCAGGCTTCAATACAGGCCGGCTGCTCTCCTTTTTCAATTTTCTGGTAACACCGGTCACATTTGTACATGACCCCGTTACCGGCAAAGGCAGGCAGCAGATCCAGGTAAAGGCCCGTACCGGTCTGGCGCTGGGGGATATCCCAGGGGCAGGCCTTTTTGCACTTGGATCCGCCCAGGCAGATCTGTGAATCGATACGGGAAAGCCCGTTTTTTTCCTGCTTGGCAGCCCCCCATGGACACAGCTTGACACAGGGCGGGTTCTGGCAGTGCATACACCGCCGGGGAATGGTCAGGGTGATTTTTTCTCCTTTTTTGGTGGTGGCGCTGGCATACTGGATATACAGCCAGTTATAGGGGGTCAGGCGGTCTGTAACATCCCGGCGGTCTGACCAGTCTTCCACCGGAACCCGGTCCGGATACATTTTGGGAAACGGTTTTTTGGGATCGGCAAATTTATGGGCATTGGCATCCTGACAGGCATACACGCATTCTTCACACCCGATGCACCGGCTGATATCGATCAGGGTTACCAAAGGTTCTTTGTCAGCATCAAAAGTACTTGCCGCCTTTGCCGTACTTGTGCCGGCAATTGCTGTGCCGGCCGCAAAAAAAGAGGTTTTTAAAAAATGCCGTCGTGAAATTGGTGAACTCATGGCTATCTCGCTTTTTTAAATCATTGTGAATCAGGTTTTTAAAAAATCCTGAAAACTCATGGTGTCATAACTTTTGGTATGAATATATCTGAGAATCTGCAAAAGCTGGGATCCGTCAACATAACCGGGAAGGCTGCTGATTTTGCTGCCGTCAGGGGAGAGAAACCACATGGTGGGCAGTCCCTTTACCTGCCATGTCTGGGACAAAGCCTGATTCTGGTCTGTATCAACGGAAATACTGACAAAATTTTTCTCCAGATATGCCAGGACTTTTTCATCTACAAACGTGGTCTTTTTGAGCTTGGTGCAATAGGTGCACCACTGGGCATAAAAATACAGAAACACATTTTTGTCCCGGGTTTTGGCCTGGGCCAGACCCGGGGTATAGTTTTTCCAGTCGATCCCGTTGTTTTGCCCGGCGTTACCGTTTTCCACCCCGGCGTTACCTGTTGCTTCCACAGCAGGTATCTGTGCTGATGCAACCGGTTCAGTACCACCTGTACCGCCAGAAATTTTTGGCCCTGTCCGGGCGGTAAAAAACCAGAACAAGCCGGCCAGGGCAATGGTTACCAGTACAATGACCAGTATATTTTCTTTTTTCATTTACACTCCTTTTTCATAATCAGGGCTTTATCCGGCTTTTGCTGCAGGCTGTCCCTGTTCAATGCCCGTGTTCAATGCCCCCGTTTAACAAATCTAAGCAAACATGGTGCCAAAAACATATATCCACAATATATTGTTTTGCCGAAACACAAAAAATACATTATTATCATGACCTTACATTGATATCATCCCAAGGGTTCTGCGAGGGGTCACAATTTTTTGGACCGGCCATGCCTGTCCGACAGGTGTTACCCTTGTGCATTTTTCAGGACAATCCCGTGTTTTTTCATGCGTTTCCACACCGTTACCCGGGATACCCCCAGCATCTGTGCCGCCTTTGTCTGGTTGCCGTCACTTTTCTGCAAAGCCTCCACCAGAGCGGCTTTTTCCGATTGTTTGCACGATATTTCCGCCGGAACAACCGGATCAGGCAGGATGTCCGGGGATATGGATGTGTCCGGATTATGCTGCAGCAGTTTTTCCGGCAGATGTTCGGTGCCAATGCTTGTGCCCTTTGCCAGCACAAATGCGTATTCCACGGTATTGCGCAGCTCCCTGATATTGCCGGGCCAGGGATAGTCCAACATGATCCGCATGGCCCGGGGGGTGAATCCGAGAATATTTTTCTTTGTTTTCTCTGCCAGAATACTGATAAAATGCTGGATGATCAAGGTGATATCATCCTTGCGATGGTGCAAAGGCGGACAGGTCAAAGGAAACACATTGATCCTGAAATACAGGTCCTGACGGAATTCTCCCTGAAGAATCATTTTTTCAAGATCCTTGTGGGTAGCGGTGATGATGCGCACGTTAATGGGTATGGACCGGTTATCCCCCACCCGCTGTATCATCTGTTCCTCCAGCACCCGCAGCAGCTTCACCTGGACGGACAAAGGAATATCCCCGATTTCATCCAGAAAAATCGTGCCCTGGTGGGCTGCTTCAAACCGGCCGATGCGGTCATTTGCAGCCCCGGTATAGGCCCCTTTCACATGGCCGAACAATTCGCTTTCCAGAATGGTTTCACTCAATGCCGCACAATTGACTTTGACAAAGGGTTTGTCTGCCCGATTTCCTTTTTCATGCAGGGCCTTGGCCACCATTTCCTTGCCCGTACCGCTTTCTCCGAGAATAATCACCGGCGTGTCCAGGGAGGCAACCCCCTGGATATGTTCAAAAAGATTCTGCATCACCGGGGTACGTCCGATAATCCCGTGGAACCCGTCATCAATATGGTAAATGCGTTTAATGGTATCCAGTTCATTTTTATAGCTGATATTTTCTGAAATATCCTTGAGGGTCTCCACAGCCCCGATGATCTGTCCAGTATCATCGTACAGCACAGTAGCGGTTTTGACTATGGGAATGGTCTGTTTGCGGCTGTCTGTTATCATACATTTTTTGTCCCGGACCAGACCCTGGGAAAAAAGCATGCACCAGTCTTTTCCTTTCCCAATGCCCTTGATTTCACACCCGGTGCAGTTGAGGATCCGGCAGGACCGCCCTATGAGCTGGTCTTCTGTATATCCTGTCATGAGCTGGGCCGAGTGGTTGGCAGCAATAAAATCACCTTGTTCATCCAGCAGTATAATCCCATCCTGGGCAGAGTCTATGATCACCCGCCAGTTTTTTCCAATATCCATGTCTTCCTCCTGTTAACCAAGTGTTAAGTAACACATTAACACATGATTAGCACTTTGGCAACACCAGCACCATTTTCCATAAAAATTTTTTATGGTTTCAATCATAAAAATCCTTAAAAAAAAATCTGTTATAAAATATTTCACCATTTTTTTTCCAGATGGCACATAGCTTGCTTCTTGATTATACATACAAAACCATGGATACCCTGCGAAAGTATCCGCAAACAAAATAAAATCATTATGTAAAATAACCATCAAACCATTAGGAGAAACCATGAACATTCATCCATTAAAACACACGTTTCTTGCCATGGCAGCCTGCCTGATTCTTTTGACCGCCGCCATGCATGCCCTGGCTGCCGAAGACTGGATGTACCACGACATTGTGGAGGCGGATTTTGTCATTTCCCATGTCACCGTACCCATGGCTGACAATGTCATGATCATCGATGCACGGC
Source organism: Desulfotignum sp. (assembly GCA_011390235.1). The sequence continues at coordinate 5,572 of JAABSS010000385.1, read as the reverse complement.
CTTACAAACCCATGTATATCAAAGGGCACATACCCGGTGCCGTGAGCATTCCGTTCACTGATTTTGACAAAAAAATTGATCTTCTGCCCAAAGACAAAAACGCCCTGCTCATCTATTACTGCGGGGGTGTGGAATGCAAACTCAGCCACAAATCCGCCAGAAAAGCACAAAAGCTGGGCTATACCAATGTAAAGGTTTTTGCCAAGGGATTTCCGGAATATATGAATCAGCCCGGGGCCTATGCAGCTGTATCAGCAGAGTATGTGGCTGCAAAAATTGCGGAAAACAAAACCCTGGTGGTGGACGCCCGTCCCCAGAAACCCAAGTACGACAAAGGCCATATTCCCACAGCCATCAGCATTCCTTTTACCCATTTTGATGAACTGTCCGGCAAACTGCCCCGGAGCCTCGAAACCCCCGTTATTTTCTATTGCGGTGGGCTTGAATGCCGTTTGAGCCACAAAAGTGCTGCCAGGGCCCTTGTCATGGGATACAAAGATGTATCCGTGTTTGCTTTGGGATACCCTGAATGGAAAAAACAATTTGGCGCAGCTGCTGATACTGTGGCAGTCAAGGCAGGCGAAATCGAGGGTTCCATTGACCTGGACCGGTTTAAAACCATTATCACCAAGAATCCGGAATCCATCATGCTGATAGACACCCGGGACCCGGATGAATTTGCCAAAGGCCATTTTACGACTGCCGTGAACATCCCGGTGGGGGACCTGGAAGATAAAATTCCCGGATTTCCCGCGGACAAGCCCGTTGTGTTTATCTGTTCCACCGGTGCCAGAAGCGGGGAGGCCTATTACATGACCAAGGATGTCAGAGAGTCTCTGACCGATGTATACTATGTGGAAGCCCAGATCAGTTTTAAAAAAGACGGCACCTATACCATCAAGGCGCCCAAATAGTCCGATAAACCGGAAGTCATCCTCTGAATTGAATTCATTTGAATATTGAGGGTGAACCAAAAAATAATTAAGAAAGACATTTGAGAAAAAAAAGAGTAAGATCCAGACAATGACAGACAAAGGAGAGTTACCCATGTTTAAAAAGATGCTTGTTTTTTTCACCCTGGCCCTTTTCACCCTGGGATCCGTTCCCGCCGTGTTTGCCGATGACGCCCCGGACGGCAACGAACGCAAAGGCAAATACACCTACCGCAAAGTGATCAAGGCCTGCCATGAAAACGGGGGCGTGGATTCCCCCTCCCCCACTGTCAGCCCGGCTGACATGACCCGGGCCGAATGGAAACAGATTTTCGAATCCCGCAACTTTGAGGCATTTGGCTGCCAGGCACAATGGGATGCCATATCCGACCAGGATATCAAGGATATCCATGCCTATTTCCATGCATTTGCCAAGGACTCCCCCGCACCTGCCACATGCAGCTAAACCGGTTCCCCGCAGCCGGCAGATCCTTCCGGACCTGCCGGCGCGGCAGCCTGATCTCTTTTTGGAGGCATTATGGGAATACATCTGAAGCAAAAAGACCGGGTCGGTCCGGCAAAAAACGTCCAGGCAAAAACTGCAGACGGTTGTACAAAGGATGCATACCGGCCGGCATCCCCTGCGTCCCGGTGGACGGCGGCACTGGCGGCGGTGCTGGTTTTCGGCATCCTGGCCGTCACCGGTCCGGCGGCATCGGTGGCCGCAGCCGCACAAGATCAAGAGGCATTAGGACTGCAACTGGCCAAACAGGCGGTCCGGACCGACAAACACTGGACAACGGTGGATCACAGCAAACTGACAGAGCTGGACCAGAACTTCACATCCGGAGACCAGATCACACAGGCCTGCCTTTCCTGTCATACTGATGCAGCCATGCAGTTTGAAGAAACCATCCACTGGACCTGGGAAGTACCCTCTGAAAAACCCGGGATCATGAACGGCAAAGCAGGCCATGCAGTAAACAACTTCTGTATTTCCGGCAATGCCATGGAAGACAAGAGCTGCCTGAGCTGTCATGCCGGCTGGGACGGCAAGGATGGGCTGGTCAACTGCCTGGCCTGTCACGGAGAAGAAAAATTTCCGTTCAAGGAAACCTTTGCAGACCTGGCTGCCTTTGAAGGAGATGATGACCCGGATATATTGGAAATCGTTGAAGAGCTGCAATCCGGTATACGGACAGCAGTACAGAATGTCACGCTTCCCGGACGGAACAACTGCGGTGAATGCCACTTCAAAGGCGGTGGGGGCGATGGTGTCAAACACGGGGACCTGGATACCTCCCTGGCCAAACCCAACCGGATGCTCGATGTTCACATGGCAGCAGACGGTGCTGATTTTTCCTGCACCAGGTGTCATACCACGGTAAAACACCATATTGCAGGCAGGCTGTATACCCGGCCTGCTGCTGCGGAACGTAAAAGCCTGATCCAGGATGATATGGCCTCCAAAATCACTTGTGAATCCTGTCACAGTGCCACCCCCCACAGCGCCTCCACAAAAATGAACGACCATACCGACAAAGTAGCCTGTCAGAGCTGCCATATCCCGGAATTTGCCCGGGTCAACCCCACAATGATGTGGTGGGACTGGACAACAGCCGGCAAAATGAAGGACGGCAGGCCGTATGTGGAAAAAGGAGAATTCGGCAAGCCTGTCTACAAATCCATAAAAGGCGATTTCATCTGGGCAAAAAATGTGGTACCCCAGTATTCCTGGTACAACGGGTCCTTTGACAATATCGGCATCAAAGATGAAATAGATCCCCAGCAGATTGTTGAGGTGAGCCATCCGCTGGGATCGCCTGATGACCCCAATGCGCGGATTCATCCTTTCAAGATCCACCGGGGAAAACAGCCTTACGACAAAATCAACAAACAGCTGGTGGCCCCGCTGCTTTCCGGTCCCAAAGGGTTCTGGACCACCTTTGACATGGATGAGGCCATCACCATAGGCAATCAGACCCTGGATGTGCCCTATTCAGGAGAATTCGACTATGTGGAAACCACCTATGCCTTTCCCATCACCCATATGGTGGCACCGGCGGAAAAATCCCTGGACTGCATCCAATGCCACACCCGGGACAACTCGCGCCTGGCCGGCATCACCGGTATCTACATGCCGGGCCGGGACAAGTTCGCCATTGTGGACACCATTGGCCTGATCGCGGTACTGGGGGCCCTTGCCGGCGTTACGCTCCACGGGCTGGGCCGGTTTTTCACCCGTAACGGCAGGGAGGAGTAGCGCAATGAACGAGAAAACAATGACAAAAGTTTACCTGTACACCCGGTTCGAACGCTTCTGGCACTGGTTCCAGGCATTGATGATCATCTTTCTCATGATCACCGGTTTCGAGGTTCATGGACTCTATACCCTGACGGGATTCGAAACTGCTGTAGAACTGCACAACTTCATCGGACTGTTCTGGCTGGGTTCCTTTGCCTTCTTTGCCTTCTGGTTGATCATCACCGGTGAATGGAAACAGTATATTCCGACAACCCGAAAACTCTTTGACGTGGCCCTGTACTATGCCTGGGGCATTTTCCACGGCCAGGATCACCCGGTGCAGAAAACACCGGGCGCCAAACACAATCCCCTGCAGCGCCTGGCCTACCTGGGTATCTCCGCCATGCTCCTGCCGGTGCAAATGATCACCGGGCTGTTGTACTACCTGTACAACAGTCTGGGGGATGTCTCACTGGTACCCATCGCTTTTATTCATACACTGGCTGCTTTTCTGCTGCTCAATTTTTTGATCATTCACATCTACATGACCACCACCGGGCATTCCCTTTTCAGCCACATAAAGGGCATGATCACCGGATGGGAAGAAATTTACGATACCACAAAAATAGAAGAGTGGGAAACCAAGGCCACCAAAAAAGCATAAATTCTGTTTATTCCCTCCTGATATGCAAAGCCCCGGGCATCTTTGTCCGGGGCTTTGAATGATACATATATGTATCAAATATCTGTCCACCAGAGACACTCTCCCGTCCCGTCCTGCATACAATATACCCAAACATACTTGAAAACCTGAACCAAATTGGCTATAGTATATCAGTTTTCAGTATTTTTGGCAGGGATCATCACTTTTTTCCATATGATGGCATATGAATTGCTTTTTCCAATCTGAGATTTGGCTTTAAACACTATATCTGGAGGAATCAATGGATCCGGTTTTTTTGTCCCGACTGCAGTTTGCCGCAGCCACCATGTTCCATTTTCTGTTTGTCCCTTTGACCCTGGGGCTTTCCATTCTTATTGCCTACATGGAAACCAAATATGCCAGGACCGGGGATGAAACCTATCTGCGCATGACCAAATTCTGGGGAAAGCTGTTTTTGATCAATTTCGCTCTGGGCGTGGTCACGGGTATCACCCTGGAATTTCAGTTCGGCACCAACTGGTCAAGATATTCCGCTTATGTGGGGGATATTTTCGGCTCGCTTCTGGCCATTGAGGCATCTGTGGCGTTTTTTCTGGAATCCACCTTTATCGGCATCTGGATCTTCGGGTGGAAAAAGCTGTCCGCCAAAGCCCATGCCGGGGTAATGTGGCTCATTGCCTTTGCCGGAAACATGTCGGCTGTGTGGATCCTGCTGGCCAACGGGTTTATGCAAAATCCTGTGGGGTATGTGATCCGGGACGGCAGAGCCGAACTGGACAGTTTTTTTGCCCTGATCACCAACAAACACGGCATTCTGGAAATCATTCATGTGATACCCTCAGCCCTGCTGCTGTCCGCTTTTTTCCTCATGGGTGTCTCTGCCTGGCATCTGCTGAAAAAACAGCATCTGGATGTATTTGAGCCCTCTTTCCGTATCGGTCTGGTGGTGGGTCTTGTCAGTGCTGTCCTGGTTGCCGTCACCGGGGATATGCACGGGGTGAATGTATCCAAGACCCAGCCGGCCAAGCTGGCTGCCATGGAATCCCACTGGGAAACCCAGACCCGGGCACCCCTGGTGCTGTTTGCCATCCCGGATGAGGAAAATGAAAGAAACAGTATTGAAATAGGTGCGATTCCCGGTATCTTGAGCTTTCTGGGATTTCATGATTTCAATGCCGAAGTCACGGGGCTGCGGGATATCCCCAAAGATGAGCGGCCCCCGGTGCTGCTTACATTCATCGGTTTCAGAACCATGGTGGGGCTGGGCACCCTGTTTATCCTGCTGACCGTTTACGGATGGTTCAAACGCAACAAACTGCTGGAAAACCCCTTCTACCTGAAAATCATGATGTTTTCCCTTCCTTTGCCCTATATTGCCATAGAGATGGGGTGGATCGTATCAGAGGTGGGCAGGCAGCCCTGGATCGTATACGGCCTGATGAAAACTGCAGAAGCTGTCTCCCCTGTATCCACCACCCAGGTGTTCACCTCATTGATGGGATTTATTCTGGTGTACGGTCTGCTGGGAGCGGTGGGATTCTTTTTGATGGCCAAAACTGTTAAAGAAGGCCCTGAAGCCGCAACCCGATAAAAAGGAGTACATAAATAATGGAACTGCAAACGATCTGGTTTTTCCTGTGGGGCCTTTTATGGGCGGTATTTTTCATGACCTCCGGGTTTGACTTCGGCATCGGCACCATCTACCCGTTTGCCGGCAAAACCGATACAGAC
>JAABSS010000441.1 GCA_011390235.1 Desulfotignum sp. | reverse complement strand
CGGCAAGTAAAAAAAATTTTGTTTTCTTTGGTGCCCGATATCTGATAAAAATCAATACCCGGAACATTAAGATTACCGACAAAGGAGCGGACATGATTTATTGTTATTATGATTCCCCTGTGGGCCAACTGCTGATCGGCGGGGAAGAAAATTTGGAATTCATCAGTTTTCCCAAGGGAAAGTTCCGGCACAAACCCCGGCCGGACTGGGTGTATTCCAGTGACCCGTTCTCAGATGTCTTCTCTCAGTTGACTGCTTACTTTCAAGGGGATTTGACGCAGTTTTCCCTGGAGACTGCCCCTGACGGAACCGATTTTCAGCGCAGGGTATGGCGGGCGTTGACAAAAATTCCCTATGGCGCCACCATTTCCTATGGGGAACTGGCCGGGCAGATCGGTAACCCCAAAGCATGCCGGGCCGTGGGCATGGCCAATGCCAGAAATCCTATTCCCATTGTCATTCCCTGTCACCGGGTGATCGGAAAAAATGGCACACTTACCGGGTTTGGGGGTGGTCTGGATATCAAAGAAAAACTGCTGGCTCTGGAGCGGCAGGCCGCATAAGGCATTCACCTGAAAAATAAAGAGACAAGTCAATGCCCAAGGAGATTTCCCACTGGTATCTGGCCGGCCTGGTCAGAGAAAAACTTCCGAAGGATTCTGTGTTTTATCAACCAGTCCATACCCATGAAAACCTGTTTTTTCTGGGGGCGGTGGCACCGGATATTCCTTTTTATTATCTGCTGGGACCCCAAAAAGCCCGTATCCAGGCAGCAGCCGATCCGTTTCACCGGTGTGATGTCCGGGCTTTGGCACCGGTACTGGCGTTTTTTGACAATATGTCTTTTTCACAACCAGATCCTGCTGCCCTGTCCTTAGGCGCCGGTATCATCTGTCACCTTCTTTCAGATACCGCGTTTCATCCGCTGGTCTATTATTTTTCCGGCATGTCCCTTGTGCATCCCGGCGCCACAGCCCGCCACCGGCAGTTTGAAACCGCCCTGGATCTGTATTTGCTGCACCAGGCAGGCCCGGGTGTCAGAACCTGCTTGGGCCGTATTCTGAAAAAGATCGAAATCGTAAAATCCCGGCTGCTTGGGCTTTTGGGAGAACTGTTCAATCTGACTGCATCCCGGGACAGAACCTGTCTGGGATATGCTGTCCGCTCCCATGCTTTTTACCAGAACATGTTCCAATACACCTTTCTTTACCGCCTCCTGCACCGCAATAACCAAAACAGGCACTGGCTGCCGGATCCGGCCCTGTCCCTGATGTACCCGGTTAAACAAGGGATGGATCTGCCCTTTTTCCGTCAGACATTCGGGTACCGGGATCCGGTGACCGGCAGGCATTGCAAAGCCGGAATTTTGGATCTGACCAGGCAGGTGAAGACATCCGCCCTTTGTCTGCTGGCCATGGTTTCTGCAAGGGTGGCACAACAAAGATCCACCACTCCTCTGGCAGGGCATCCAGACCTTCCCCTGGTCCGGCCGGGCATATCCTCCTGCCGGTTCTGGCGGCGGCAGTCTGATCTGTTAGCTGATTTATACCAAAGGGAACCATGAACAGCTCTACTGAAAAGGAGAAGCCTCTATGATCACGGAACCGGCAGATAAACGCACGGTATTCGGGTGGGTTTTGTTTGATTTTGCCAACTCCGCCTACACCACTCTGGTGGTCACTTTCATCTACGGCACCTATTTTGTATCCGCCATTGCCCCGGACAAGGTAGCCGGTACTGCGCTGTGGTCCAGAGGGATCACCATGACAGCCCTTTGTGTGGCATTTTTATCCCCCATACTCGGGGCACTGGCAGACCAGGGCGGGCTGCGCAAGCGGTATTTATTGATATCAACCATGGTGGCCGTGGCCGGCACAGCCGCCCTGTTCTGGGTGGCACCCGGCCAGGTGTTCTGGGCGCTTTTCTTTTTTGTGATCTCCAATATCGCCTTTGAGTTTTCCAATGTGTTTTACAATGCATACCTGCCCGATATTTCCACCCAGAACAATATCGGAAGAATTTCCGGTGTTGGCTGGGGGGTGGGGTATGTCGGGGGCCTGGCAGCCATGGTGGTGGCCCTGGTGGGATTTGTCAGCCCCGAAATACCCTGGTTCGGCCTGTCAACCACAGATGGTGTCAATATCCGGGCCACCTGCCTGCTGGTGGCAGCATGGTTTGCCTTTTTTTCCATCCCTTTGTTTTTGTGGGTGCCTGAAACGGTTCCGCTGGTACGGGCAGACAAGACCCGCATTGCCAGAAACGGGCTGGCTGATCTTGTGGAGACCTTTAAAGAGATCAAAAAATACCGGCAGATTGTCCGGCTGCTGGTGGCCCGGATGATTTACAATGACGGGCTGGTGACCATTTTTGCCTTTGGCGGTATTTATGCGGCCGGCACATTCGGGTTCAGCTTCCAGGAGATTATGATTTTCGGCATTGTCCTGAATGTTTCCGCCGGCATCGGGGCACTGATCATGGGTGTCTTTGATGACCGTCTGGGAGGAAAAACCACCATTCAGATCAGCAACTGCATCCTTACCCTGGCGGCCCTGATGGCGGTGCTGGCACCGGATAAGACCTTGTTCTGGGTGGCAGGCATTCTGGTGGGCTTTTTTGCCGGACCCAACCAGAGTGCCAGCCGCTCTCTTCTGGGCCGGTTTGTTCCCCCGGAAAAAGAAAACCAGTTTTACGGTTTTTTTGCATTTTCCGGCAAACTCACTGCATTCATGGGACCACTGCTGCTGGGATTTTTGACCCAGATGTTTGATTCTCAGCGGATCGGGGTTTCCGTAGTGGCTTTGTTTTTTGTCATCGGCGGGTTGCTGCTTACCCGGGTGGATGAAAATGCAGGGATTGCCGCAGCCAGGAACCACAAGTAACCCTGTGAAACATCTGTTCCTCAATTCGTTCGGGCATGTGTGCCGGGGAAAAAAACCAAAGTTGCAGTTCCAGGCTACAATTTTTTTTCCAGTTGAATGGCTGCTGTCAGCAAAGGATCCCAGGTGGGGCCAAAAGGCGGTGCATAAGCCAGGTCTGTCTGAATAAAATCCGCTACAGTCATGCTGGCGTGCAGGGCCACTGCCACAGCATTGATCCTGTGGGCCACCCCGTCGGTCCCCACCATCTGGGTACCCAGAAGCCGTCCGGTTTTTTTGTCCCCCACCATGTTCACATGGATTTTGGCCGCACCCGGCTGCCATTTGGCCCGGGACAAGCTGGTGATCCGGTTTTCCACCGGATCAAAACCCGCTTTTTTGGCTTCGGACAGGGTCAGCCCGGATCTGGCCACTGCCAGATCAAACACCTTGAAGACTGCGGTGCCTGCCACACCCTGAAGCAATGTTTCTTCTTTGAACAAATTGTCGGCAACCGCCCACCCTGCCCGGTTTGCCCGCAAGGCAAGGGGAATCCACGTTTTTTTGCCCGTGACCACATGAAAGGCATCCCCGCAGTCGCCGGCTGCAAAAATATCCGGGTCCGAGGTCCGCAGGTAGGAATCCGCGCTGATGGATTCAGAAACACTGAGGGCCAGCCCTGCATCCCGGGCCAGTTCACTGCAGGGGCGAACCCCGGTGGCACCTAAGGCCAGATCTGCATCAAGGGTCATGCGGCCGCAGTGCAGATAAACCTTGTTTTTTTTTGCTTCAATGGATGTCACTGCGGTTCCCAGGTAGATATCAACCCTATTTCTGGCCAGCTCATCTTGTACGATCTGTGCCATATCCTCTGGAAGCCAGGGCAGAAACCGGGAAGAAGGCTTGATTATGCTCACCTGGATGCCAATCGCTGTAAGGGCTTCGCACATTTCCAGGGCAATATATCCCATGCCCAGGATGGCTGCTTTTTTTGCCCGGCGGTCCTTGATGGCCTGTTTGATCTGCCGGCCGTGTTCCAGCTGTTTTAAGGGCATGAGCAGTTCTTTGCCCGGCAGATCAGGCAGGGTGGGGGTAGCACCGGTGGCAATGAGCAGTTTGTCGTATCCTGTGCAAAACGGTTCATTGCCCGCGGTTTTTCCGGATACCTGTCTGGTGTCTCTAAGGATGGCGGTGACTTTGTGGCCGGTGCGCAGATCGATCTTGTGTTTGTCGACAAATTCTGCTGCTGTCCGGACCACAAGGTCATCCATGGGGGTTTGGGGATCTGCAATATTATAGGGCATACTGCATGCGCTGTAGGACACGTCATGGCTTTGTTCCAGCACGGTGATCGTAAGGTCGGGATACTGCCTTCTGGCACGGCTGGCTGCACTCATGCCGGCGGCATCCCCGCCGATAATAACAAAATCCATGGATCCTCCTTGGCTAAACCATTGAAAACATAATGTCCAGCAACACGTGCTGGATAATTCACCAAGCATAAGTCTGTTTCTTTGTTTTTTCAAGCCGAAGATTTCCTTGACATCCGGTCGGAAATAACATCATCTTATAAGTAAATATTGAATATAAAGGAGGCCGCCATGTTTGTCCTGGGATTGCAGGGAAGTCCCCGCAAAAATGGAAATTCAGACTATCTTTTGACCGAATTTTTAAGAATCTGTGAGGAACAGGGTGCCCAGACCCGGGTAATCCATATGGACAGTCTGGACATCCAGCCATGCAAAGAATTGATCGTGTGTGAAAAAAAAGGGTTCTGTCCCATCAAAGATGAGATGGAGCCGCATATTTACGGCCTTATCCGTCGGGCCGATGTGGTGGTGCTGGCATCCCCTGTGTTTTTCTACAATGTGTCTGCCCAGGCAAAGATCCTGATTGACCGTTGCCAGATGTTCTGGGGCCGCAAGTACAAGCTGAAGCTGGCTGATCCTGATGCAGGATCCCGCCAGGGTGTGCTTTTATCTGCAGCAGCCTCGGGGGGCAAACGCCTGTTTGAGGGAGTGGAGCTGACGGCCCACTATTTTTTTGATGCCATCTCTGCAAAATTTGCAGAATCTTTGACCTATAAAAAAGTGGAGTCTGCCGGTGCTGTTGCACAGGTGGCCGGGGTGGATAAAGATATCCGGGAAGCTGCCGGCCGGGTGATGGCAGCGGTGCAGAACAAGCCGGTTCTGGTTTTTGTTTCCGCAAAAAATGCGTGCAGAAGCCAGATGGCGGCGGCCTTTGCAAAACAAGCGGCCAAAGGGGATATCCGGGTGCTTTGCGTCGGTATCAAGCCTGCTGAAGATATTGATCCGCTGGCCCTGGATTTGATGGCACAACAGGGCATTGATATCAAATATCGGCTGCCTGAGGCCCTGGATGCACTCATGGCTGAGGAGTTCACAAATAATCTGCCGTTATGTGTGGTGTGCCTGGAGCCGGGCATAACGCCCATACCAGGGGTGAAGACCCTTTTCTGGGATCTGCCTGAAGCAAAAGATTTAGAAAGTATCGCCTTGGTGGGAAAAGACATACAGGCCCGGGTGCATGCCCTGGTAGCTTCTTTAAAACAGGATATGGTTGCAAATAGATGATGGGGAAAAAAGGAGCCAAAATGGGTAAGGTGCGCATTTATGCGGTAATGATCCTTTTGCTGGCAGGCTTGCTGGGAATGGTATTATCTGCCGGTGCCCAGGATGTGGACGACAAACCAGGGCCTGTTGAATCCGGATCTCTTGATATGCTGGATTCCATTATTGACCTCAAGCAGAATCTGGAAAAGCGGATAGCTGAAAAAAAACAGGATATTGCAGCCAGTACATCGGAAACACAAAAGGAAAACCTGGCAGCGGAACTGGACAGGCTGGACAAGATGCTGGCCTCGGCCAGTCGGGATTTTGAGCGCATTGCCACCGGGGTGGACATTGGTTTGTTTGCCGAACAAAAAGAGGAACAGTTCAACTGGAAAGATGAACTGGTCTCCCTTATAGAGCCCGGAATAACCGAACTTAAACGGGTTACCCAGAAGGCCCGGGAAAAAACAAGACTCAAAGACGAGCTTTCCTATTACCAGAAACGCAAACCAATTGTCCGGCAGGCCAATGAAAATCTGATGGACCTGATATCCCGCACCCAAGACAAGACCTTAGAGAAGCAACTGGAAAAGCTGGTGCCGGAATGGCAGGGGGTGGAAAATCAGATCTTAAGCAAACTGGAAATCACCCAGATGCAGCTGTCGGAACTGGAATCAGAAGAACAGTCCCTTATTGAAAGCTCCCAGGCCTCCATCAAGAACTTTTTTAAAAACCGGGGACTTTTTCTGTTTATCGCCCTTGTTTCCTGTATCAGTATCGTGCTGCTGATCAGGTATGCCTATATGTCTTTGGTCAAATACATTCCCGGATACATGGCCCAGTACCGGCCGTTTCATCTCCGGGCCCTGGATCTTTTGTTCCGGGTTGTGACTTTTTTTGCTGCATTGCTTGTGGTGATCCTGGTTTTTTATGTGTTTGAGGACTGGGTGCTTTTGTCCCTGGCCATTATTTTTCTCATGGGCTTGGGGTGGGCAGCCAAACACACCCTGCCCCGGTTCTGGCACCAGAGCCGTCTGATGCTCAATATCGGGGCGGTACGGGAAGGTGAGCGGGTCGTTTACCAGGGGGTGCCCTGGCTGGTAAAACGCATCAACATGTTTTCTTTGTTTGAAAACCCTGATTTGGGACAGACCCTGCGGCTTCCCATTGAAACCCTTATGGACCTGACGTCCCGGCCCTTTAAGCGCCACGAACCCTGGTTTCCCTGCCGGAAAAATGACTGGGTGATCCTTTCGGACGATACCCGGGGATGTGTCACCAGCCTGTCCCATGAAATGGTGGAGCTTGTCATGCGGGGAGGGGCGAAAAAGGTGTACCAGACCGCTGACTTTCTGGGCATGTCTCCAATGAACCTGTCCGTTAATTTCCGGCTGAAAATTGGTTTCGGCATATCCTATAATCTCCAGGCTGCAGCCACCCATGAGATACTTGAGATCCTGGAAGCCCATATCCGGAACCAGCTGGAAGCAGAAGCATTTGCAGACTCTCTGCTGAACCTCAGGGTGGAATTTGCCGCAGCCGGGTCATCCTCTCTGGATCTTGTGGTGATTGCAGACTTTGAGGGGAAAATGGCACCCCTTTACAACCGGATCTCCCGGGCCATCCAGCGGTGGTGCACAGATGCCTGTACCCAAAACAACTGGGAAATTCCCTTTCCCCAGCTTACGGTGCACAAACCGGCAGCGCTGCCGTAACAGACAGGTTTCACGGGGTTAAAACACCACCCCCTGAACAGCGCTTGTTTAAAAATGAAAGGCTTGCTCTCTGATTTTTTTGCTGGATATGGCCTGGATCATATCTGTAAGTTTTTCCACATGGTTTTTTTCTTCTTTGATGATTTTTTCCAGCTCGGCCAAAGCCTGGGTATCCTGGATAAAGGCCTGGAGAAATTCATAAAACAATATGGTGTCGTTTTCAAATGTGACAAATGTGTCAAGCATTTCAGAGGCAGACCGGATCCGGGAAAAATCCACATCATCCAGAGACAGTGTTTTGTCCCCCATCATCTCTTTGATCACGTCCGGCAGCATGGTTTCCAGATCCGTGTTTGCTCCAGAAGCGCTCCAGGTGTTTTTTTGCTCCAAAAACCACTCCTGGTGGGCGGCTTCTTCATCAGCCATCCATTGGAGCAGGGATTTCAGGGTGCGGCTGTCAACCTTTTTTTTGGCTTCCAGGTAAATGGCCTGGCCGTTTTTTTCCATTTTTGCGGCAATATCCATCAGATCATTGGGTGTAAACATGGGGAACACTTTCCTTGGGTCAAAGGTTTCAATTCGGTATCATCATAAACCCTTACATAATAAATCATTGCGATTATTTTTTAAACCTATTGATTTGTGGTGGTAAAATAACTATAAAAACGATGAGTAAAAGAGCAAAAACCCCCAATGCAGCATTATTTTGGATCGGATCCGGGTGAACAACGTATTTGAAAAACTGGGACAATCCAGGCATCTGCCACAGCTGCCACAGGTCATGGTTGCGCTGGTAAAGGCCTGCAGCAACGATGATTCCAGCACCCGGGAATTGACCCGGATTATTTCCACAGATCCCTCTTTGACAGCCAAGCTTCTCCAGATCATGGGATCATCCTATGTCAACCTGCGCCAGGAGGTTACCACAATCAAAAATGCCGTGGTCTATCTGGGGGTGGACACCATCCGCAACCTGGCCATTTCATCCGCAGCCCTGCATTTTTTCAGCCTTTCCAGAAAACTGCCGGGATTCAACATGGGACAGTTCTGGTATCACTCCTACACTTGTGCACTCATGGCGGAAAACCTGGCAAAAGAACAGGGTCTGGGCAATCTGGATGAGTTTTTTCTGGCCGGACTGCTCCATGATATCGGCCGCCTGGCCCTGATGCAGACCTTTCCCCAAGAATATGCCCCTATTTTGAAAACCGGTGACATGGAAAAAAAAGCAGCCCGGGCTGAAATGGCTGTTTTCCAGACAGATGCACCCCAGGTGAGTGCCTGGCTGTTCCGGCAGTGGCAGCTCAACCCTCTGGTTGCCGATGCGGTGTTGTTCCTCCATGAACCCCCTGAAAAAATCCAGGGGGAACTGGCCCATATCAGGACCATTTATGCAGCCAACCTGTTGTCAGGTCATGAAGATCCGGCAGACCTGGCAGACATGGCTGCGCTTACAGGCATTCACCAGGTCCGTTTGGAGCAGATGGTTGCGCAGACCCAAAATGATGTGATGGATCTGGCCCGGCATCTGGATATTTCAATGGATGCCAAAGACCATCCGGCTACTGAAAACAAGGTTGCTGCAGCTGTCACAGATGCCTCACTTGTTTACGGCACCCTGGAAAATCTGGTGAAAGCCCGGGATACGGAATCCATTATGGAAGTGGTGGAAAAAGGCTTCAGAATACTGTTCCAGGTGCCCCGTATATTTTTCTTTTTTCTGGATGAAAAAAAAGACTTGCTGACCGGTGCATGCACCCGCCAGGATAAAAACCACCAGGTCATCAAGCGGGTGGCCCTGCCCCTGTCAAATCAGACCAGTCTGATTGTTAAAAGTGTGAAAAAGGCAGCCCCCCAGACCAGCATAAACCAGCAGGACCGCCTGGCTGTCTCTGATATCCAGATCCTGCGGCTGCTGGAGACCAGCGGTTTTTATGCCCTGCCTATCCGGTCTGCCGGCAGAATGATGGGAACCATGGTCCTGGGGGGAGATAAGGACCTGTTTCACCAGATTCGCACCAGCCAGGGCATTGTGGATATTTTTTCCCGACAGACCGGCATCTGTATGGAAAATATCTGGATGCTTCAGGAACATGCCGACCGTGTCAGTGAAAAAAAAATGGAAGCCTTTGCCACCATGACAGACAAGGTCATCCATGAGATAAACAACCCCATTGCCATCATCAGAAACTATTTGGAAAGCCTGAGTTTGAAACTGCCGGGCAAACATCCGGCCCAGGAGGAGCTGTCCGTGGTAAAAGAAGAGATGGGCCGGGTTTCTCTGCTTCTGGACGGGCTGTCCAGTTTTTCAAGCCCCAGAATTTCCGGATTTGAGATGGTGGATGTGAACCAGTTGTGTACCCGGATGATGGAAATAGTCAAAAAATCCATACTCCTGCCCCGGCAGATAGACACTGTCATGCATCTGGATCCCCATCTGCCTCAGATTAAAACAGACCCGAACGGGATCAAACAGGTCTTCATCAATCTGATAAAAAATGGCGCAGAAGCCATGAAAAAAGGCGGAGAAATAACGATACACACCCGATTCCGGCAGGAATCCGCCAAAATTCTCATCGGTGAAAAAAAACAGCTTCCCGGCCACATTGAAATCACGATTTCCGATAACGGCCCGGGTATTGATCCAGAAATCATGGAAAAAATATTTGAACCCTACAACACCAGCAAAAAAGGAAAAAAAAATGCCGGTCTGGGCCTTGCCATTGTGCATGGCATTGTCAAGCAGCTTAACGGCAGGATCATCTGTGACAGCCAGTTGAAAAAAGGCACCAGGTTTACCATTTTTCTGCCGGTATCAGGAGAGGCTGTCCCATGACAGAAAACAAAGGGTTGAAAACCGGCAGCATTCTGGAAGACGAAGGCCTGATTCATTCCAACGATATTGACCGGGTCCTGGCCATCCAGGCAAATGGTACAGATGGCAAATCAGGCAAAAACCGCCGCCTGTTCGGATCCATTCTCTGTGATCTCAATCTGCTCACACCGGTGGAAACCTACCAGGTTCTGAAAAAAAACAACAAACTCATCAGTCTGCAGGACCAACTGGTATCCCAGAACCTGCTGCCGGCCAGCCGGGTGGCCCAGCTTTCGGCCCGGTCCGCTGAAACCGGTATCCCGTTTCTGGGCTTGGTGCTGGAAGAAAACCAGGTGCCGAAACCGGTGATCCAGCAGATGCTTTTGGACCTGTTTCGCATTCCTCTGCGCTCCATCAGTGATATTGTTTTTTCAGAAAAAAAGCGCAAAACACTTTCCAGTATCATACCGACTGCCGAGGCAGGCAGGCACCAGATTATTCCGCTGGTTCTCAAGGACGAAACCCTTTTGTGCGCAATTACAGACCCGGATGCCTTAGGTTTTATTGCTGCACTGGACAAACGGTTTCCCCAGTACAGGTTCACTCCCGTTTTTGTTTCTTTTTCCGGGTTTTCCTGGTTTTATAAAATTCTTTATCAGAAAAGTTATGATCCCAGGGATGCACAAGAAAATTCAAAGGATCTGCCCCTTTTGCAGAATTTTTCTGTGAAAATCAGTGATCCTGTCCGGGAAAAAGACAGAATTGTTCTGCTGTATGAGATGTATGAACAGGGCCGGCAGCAGATGGGCTGTACGGCCCAGTCAGGGAGAAAGCCGGCATTTTTACAATTTATCCAGAAACAGCATAAAGCGGCCATTGAAAAATTTCAATGCCGGACAGTTGTGTATTCTCTGGAAAAACAGGGAGCCCGGATAGTGATTTCAGCAATCCCCATAAAACAGGAAACCTGACCATGGCGAACGTCATTACCATCACCAGTGGAAAAGGGGGTGTGGGAAAAACCAGCATCAGCCTGAATCTGTCCCTCTGCCTGGCATCACAGGGCCACAGGGTCTGCCTTTTTGATGCTGACCTGGGCCTGGCCAATGTCAATGTCCTCACCGGTATTTTTCCGGAACATGGCCTTGATGCGGTCATCTCCGGTGAAAAAAGCCTGGAGGATATCATGGTCCGCAATTTTCAGGGCATTGATATCATTCCCGGCAGCTCAGGGGTGGAAAAAATGGCGGATCTTACTGGCGCCGAAGCCCAACGTCTTATCCAGGCGTTTTTGCAGATGGGCAGTTATGATTATTTTATTTTTGATACATCTGCGGGCATTTCTGCCCAGGTCATGGCCTTCTGCCGGGCATCCCATCAGATGGTCCTTGTGATCACCCCGGAACCCACATCCCTGACAGATGCCTATTCGTTGTTAAAGGTGCTTTCCCGAACAGATGTCCGGTCTCTGCCGCCGGTACGGGTGGTGGTCAACCAGGTGAAAACCGCAGCATCTGCCAGATCTGCCTATGCCAAGCTGAGAAAGACGGTCAAGAAATTTTTATCTCTGAAAATTACTGCCCTGGGTATTGTGGCCCGGGATGCCAATGTGCCCATTTCCGTGGTATCCCAGGTTCCTTTCACCATGCTTTTTCCCGGGTCTGCCGCATCACGCTGTATCCGGTCTCTGGCCATGAAGATAAAGGATGGGGGTGCCGGTGATCTTCCCATGGAAATATTCTGGGACCAGTGCCTGGAGCTGATGGGCAGCGGCAGGGCAAAAGAACCTGAAAAAAAGCCCCGGACAGACCAGATTGAACAGCGATTGTCCACCATCGAGGCCCGCATGACGTATCTTCTGGAAGAGGTGGCATCCATCAAGCAGATCCTGCTGGATAACCTTTCTGGCAGGGCATCTGCCGAAAAAGCACCGGGTCTGCCGGGCCTGGCCCTGATGCAGAACCCAAAAAAGGAAGACAGGCATCAGGATCAGGGGCAGGGGCAGTCTGATCCCCCCAAACTGTCCCTGGATTTTGAATCATGGATGGCTGAACAATAAATTAAAAGGAGCGTTCAAACAGATCTGCCATGGCTTCTCTGGCATCATCCGTCAGGTTCCGGGTACCGGTACCGGAAAAATTTTTATGGGTGATGACCGGGGTGACCTTCTGCCATTCGTTGTCCACCCAGGAAAACCAGTCATTACGATCCTGTTCATATACAAACAAGGGACGGTTGAACAATTTTCCAAGCTCAACCCCCCAGCCGGTGCCGCCTTTGACAGTCTTGTCCGGCAGGATCCATCCCACCACAAAAATCTGGTACCCATTGTTGACCATATGGAAAATAGACTGGATAACCTTGCGGATTTTATCGGCCTTGGAAAAGGAGCGTCCCATGCGGGCGGAAACGATATCCATGCTGATATCTCCTTTTTTTAATTCTTCCGGGGTGAGCACCCGGATACCGGCCTGGCGGTCCGGCTTATGGCCTTCAAAGGAGAAATTGACCTCTTTTATGCCATACTGCTCAGCCAGTCTGCCGAATTCAGCTTCCGCGCCCCGATGACCGCCACTGTAAAGTGTAAATTGCGATGCATCATTCATGAACAAACTCCTTAATTTATGGTAATTGTATTAATGGAAAAACTTCTGGTTGATCTTTTTATCTTACATGATTTTTGGAATCATATAAGAAAAACCGGCAAGAATCAACCAAATGGTTTGTACCATGCCCAATTCTTGAGTTGAAAAAACCAGACTGGATTGGTATACAAAGAAAAGGTTAGTATTAATGACACTTTTCTTTACCATGAGGTTATTTCGTGAAATCAAAAGCCCTTGAGGTAAATCTCTCCGATACCCGGGTTGAAGTCTCCATTGATTTGAAATATCAGGTGCTTCTGGAAATATTTGACGGGTATGTGGGAATTTTAAACAGGATGGAGATTTTCCTCAAAGAGCTCTCCCATCCCTATCGAAACTGGCAATTTATCGTCAATGAAGCCCGGCATTTTTCCCTTCATTATTTTTATCTGTACAAATCCCATGAAAAAGGTGGGGCCGCCCTGGTTCTTTTTTCAGATATTTTTTTGTCAGCCTTTGAAGACAGCCCTGAAAGACACGTTCAGTCTGTAGCTTCAGATAATCTCATGCTGCTGCTCCACCATATAGCCAAAGAATCAGATGACCGGTTTACAGAATTTTTTGATGTTATGCAAAAGGTTGTCACCCGGATTTACAAGTATGAAGACAAGGCATTCTTTTTTTTTGTTACATCCTATTACCAACCCGATAAACTGGCCAGGCTGCTGCTGGATCAGACACCGGCCCATGGTTTTTTTGCTGAGAACAACGTATTTGCGGGCAGCATCAACCGCCTGCTCATACGGTTTTACAAAACCGCTTTTGCCTATTGGCTGAATCAGGATGATCCTGTCACCTGGATGCAGGAAAATATTGACGAATGGCGCCTCAATTCTGAACTTGAACAGGTGTTTTACCAGATTTCCCATGCCAGGGTAGCCGCCTGGAATCAACACCTGGAAATCCTGTGCAGCAGTCAGGATCTTTTTTCCATTGATCTGACAGCAGAGTTGATCCGGTTGACCGGGTTTCAGGATTTTATCAATATTTTTAAAACCATGGGCCGGCAGATCTTACGCCATTGCACCGATGAAACCTATGGCAGGCACCTGAAGCTGACTTTTTTGTTTTATGCCATCCATGTGCCCGGGCTTTCCATGATCCATAAAGAGTGCCTTCACGATATCAACCAGACCCTGACCTTTCTTATCGGAGATGAGGATTTTAAAAAAGATATCCCCATAGTCAACCAGACCTTTTCTTTGTTCAAAGAACATAGGGGACGGTACCCGGAAACTGTTCTGGACTGTATTCACAAAATCGGAGAGGCGGTTTACAAAACCGGTAAAGTGGAGTTGATCAACCATTTTATTGACCGGGCCGTGAACCATGGATTTCAGTTTCCCATGATCCAGGGTACAGGAGAAGACTGGCAGATCAAGGGAAATACCGCACATGTGAAAAATATCCGGGTGTTTTTAAGCCTTATCAGCCAGCAGCCCAAAAAATCCAAACGCCTGCTGTCGGCCCTGATTATTTCTTTGTCCATCGGCGGGGTGTTTATCCGGGATACAGATCTGTTTGCCCGGGATATTACCCGGTTTCTCAATGCTGACATCAAAAAGGTGTATAACCTGGTCAAACAGCTGGCCCGGCTGCTGCCTGCCTTTTTCAATGAAATCGGTGCCGAAGGCCAGCTCCGGGATATCTCCACCCAGCTGGATGAATCCTGCCACCGCCGGGACCGGCTCATCCATTTTCTGCGCAAGCAGTGCCATGTGGAAAGTTCCGGCCGTATTGTGGATTTTATCCAGCAGGTGATGATTTTCTGGAAAACAGGGGATAAAAAACCGCTGCAGCCGTTTGTTCCGCCGTCCATCTATGATGAAATCCAGGTTTACGGGCGGTTTGTGGATGGTCCGGGCAGAATTCTGCGGTACCTGGAAGACAAAAATCTGCCCCATCCCGAAGATTTTCTCATGTATCGCCAAAAAGCCCTGGATACGCTTATCGATGAAGTGGATAAGGTAACAGAACTGGATCGCCGCCGGGTACGCCTGGCTCTGCGGTTTTACCGGCTGCTCAATGAAAAATACGGCGTAAATAACCTGGAACTTACATCCTATCTGTCAAACTTCAAAGCCGACTATATGCCGGAACCCAATCGTCTGGTGGCAGCCCTTGAGGATCCGGATCTGGATACCAAAATCGAATTTCTGCTTAATTATATGGGTGAACTCAAGGAGATCATCCTCAGCGATAAGACCTATGAAGCCAATGAAGCCATCTATCATAAGCGGCATTTTGCCGTGGACATTCCTTCCATGTACGGCAGCTACAATGAACCCAAATTTGATGCCCTGGGGCTGACCCTGCGCATTGAAAGCATAGTCAATGTTCTGTTTGAAGATTTGATCAACAGCATTGACCTGCGGTTGATCACCAAACCCACGTTTGTGCGCATTTTTTCCATACTCA
Source organism: Desulfotignum sp. (assembly GCA_011390235.1). The sequence continues at coordinate 3,323 of JAABSS010000441.1, read as the reverse complement.
CCCTGTTCCGCAAGGCCCTGAGCCTGGATGGCATTGTTTCCAACAAGCTGGATATCCAGATGGAATTTTTAAAATATTCGGTGAACATCACCACCTGTTCTTTTACCCAGTATCTGGATATTTTCAAGGGATTTGTCCGTGCTGTGGCCGATGTCATCAATGATTATTTTCACAATATTCATTCCGCCAATCTGCGCCAGATCGAAGCCCGTATCGGCAAAGACAAGATCCAGGAAAAATTTCTGCCCGGCAGTATTTCCGATCAGGATCACCTGGATGAAAAAATGGCAAAAAAACTGGACCAGCGGGCAGCGGATATTTTTTTCAGGGACCGTATTGCAACCTCCCTGGGCCTCCAGCAGCTGGATGTTTTTTTAAACCGTATTGTGCATACCCTGTTTCGCCAGTCGGAAAAACTGTCCCAGGATGAACTGAGTGTCCTGCTCAATTATGATCCCAAATGTGCGGTCACCCCCATCGGGGACGAGCAGGTCATGAACCAGAACATTATTTTTCTGGGGAACAAGGGCTGGAATCTGGTGCGGCTCAAACAGATAGGGGTAAATGTACCGGAAGGATTCATCATTACCACAGAGGTGTTCCGGTGTCTGGATCTTATTGATTCCTACAGCCCGGCTGCGGTAAGTTTTAAACAGCTTGTGGCAGCCATGCTTTCCCGTCTGGAAAAGCAGACCGGGCTGTCCTGCGGTGATCCAAGAAAACCGCTTTTGCTTTCGGTGCGCTCCGGCTCTTCCATTTCCCAGCCAGGCATGATGGATTCTTTTTTGAACGTGGGCATAAATGAAGAGATTGCCGCCGCCATTGCAAAAAAAACTGCCAATCCCTGGTTTGCCTGGGACAGTTACCGCCGGTTTCTCCAGCAGTACGGCATGACCTTTGGTATACACAGGGATGAATTCGACCAGATCATTGCCGTCCATAAAAAGCAGGCCGGCATTGATTTCAAGCGCCATTTCACAGGCCAGCAGATGAAAGCGGTTGCCCTGGCCTATAAAAACCAGCTGCTGCTGGCCGGCATTGATATAGTGGAATCTCCCATGGACCAGCTGTTTCTGGCCATCCACAAGGTGTTTTCTTCCTGGAATTCCAACCGGGCCATTGATTACCGCAGAATCATGGGCATTTCAGACGACTGGGGAACAGCTGTCACTGTGCAGTCCATGGTCTTTGGCAACCTGTCCCGGCAGTCCGGATCCGGCGTGGCATTCAGTCACAGCCCCAAACTGCCCGGGGATGCCATCCGGCTGTGGGGAGATTTTACCATCGGAAACCAGGGGGAAGACGTGGTGGCAGGCCTGGTGACAACTCTTCCTATTTCGGAAATGCAGCGGGAACTGGAAAAGCGGGATACAAAGATCAGTCTGGAAAAAGCCTTTCCCCGGATTTATGACCAGCTCAAAAAGGTTGTTCAGAACCTCATTTATAAACGGGGATGGAATCCCCAGGAAATGGAATTTACCTTTGAAGGACCTGAGCCGGAAGACCTTTTTATTCTCCAGGCCCGGGATCTTTCCCTTGGGGACCACAAAAAGCAACCGGAGTTCATTGCTGATGAAACCTGTTTGAGAGAGGCGTTTTTAGGCCAGGGCACCGGGGTTTCCGGCGGCGCCATGAGTGGCCGCATCGTATTTACCCTCAAGGAAATTGATGCCTTCCGCCGCCAGGACCCGGATGCCCACTTGATTCTTTTGCGCAACGACACCGTACCGGATGATATTCTGGAAATTGATGCAGCTGACGGCATATTAACCGCAAAAGGGGGGCTGACCTCCCATGCTGCCGTGGTGGCATACAATCTTGGCAAAACCTGTGTGGTGGGATGTGAAAATCTGGTGTGCAGTGAAACCGAAAAAATCTGCCACCTGGGAGGCAAAAAAATGAAGGTGGGGGATTATATCAGTATAGATGGGAACAAAGGCTTTGTATTTAAAGGAGAAATTAACGTCAACCACAATTAAAGTGGAGGTGAATAATGAATACCAACCAGGGCACAATTCTGGGTATAAACGGTATGGGGCGTATCGGCAAGCTGACTTTGTGGCACCATGCCGGACGCAAATATTTCAAAAAAATTGTCATCAACGTGGGCCGGGAAGTGGGCGCAGGACTGTCGGATATTGTACATTATCTTGAAAGGGACTCCACCTACGGCAGCCTGGCAGCCTTTCTAAACGGGTTCCAGGCACAGCCTGTGATCACCGAGGTGAACGAGGCAGATTCCAGCCTGCAGGTTAACGGCATCCCGGTAAAAATTTTACGGCAATACCGCAATCCCAAAGATATCCAATGGGCACAGAACAATGTGGATATTGTGGTGGATACAACCGGCCAGTTTCTGGATCCCAATCAGGCACCAGATAATCCTTCCGGTTCCATCCGGGGCCATCTCGAAGCAGGCGCGGCCAAAGTCATTGCCTCTGCGCCTTTTAAACTCAAACAAGGGGCATCCATGCCGGATGACAGTGTTACCACCGTCATGGGCATCAATGACAAAGACTATGACCCGGTACGTCATGCCGTGATTTCCAATGCCTCCTGTACCACTACCTGTCTGGCCCATATGATCAAGCCCTTGCTTGATTATTTTGGTATTGACCGGGTATTGTCCGCTTCCATGGCTACTGTGCATGCTGCCACCGGATCCCAGCAGGTCCTGGACCGGCTGCCCAAAACCCAGGCAAAGGATCTGCGTAAAAACCGGTCCATCATGAACAATATCATTTTGACCACCACGGGGGCAGCCAAAACCCTGCAGCTGGTTATTCCGGAGATGGCAACCATAGGGTTCATTGCAGAATCGGTGCGGATTCCCACTTCCACCGGTTCTTTGATCATTTTGGTTATGAATTTTCAGGAAGAATTGAACAAAAAGCCCATCCGCCGGGATCTCATCAACGAGATTTACCGGAATACCGCCCAAAACAAGGACAGTTACCTGGTCTATTCAGGTGACCAGAACGTGTCCTCTGATATCATCGGCACCCCCGGGGCAGCAGCGGTAATCGAGGGCCATGAAACCCATACCCGCACCGGGGCCATCAATATCAATCTGGCGCATATGCGGGGCATTGACAAAGAGGTGCTGGAAACTATCCAGGACCACGTGGGCAGTATCCAGGTCACCCAGGCGGTTATCTACGGCTGGTATGACAATGAAATGGCCAGTTATGTCAACCTGCTCGGAGACCGCACCGTTTCCATTGCCGAATCACTGGCCTGAATACAGCGTTGGGCCGTTGAATTATCATGTCCGCCCCTGGTGGTGTCCTGTGCCCGGCCGAGACCCTGCGGGGGCCGGGTTC
>JAABSS010000371.1 GCA_011390235.1 Desulfotignum sp. | reverse complement strand
CCTTTATTCATAGGGTTTTTGGGTTTCTGGTAGATATCACAATGTGGTACTCGGCTCTCGCTTTTTGGGTTTGCAACTGGGAATTTACTGGGCCTTGCCCGCCCGTTTGTCTAAGCGGTTCAAATTAGGACCCGTTGTTTTTTTTCTGGGGGGGGGTCCCCCTGGTTGGTGGCCGGGATTGTCGCGCACAGGGTCCCGGTTGACCTGTCCAAAGTTTTTTCCACGCTCCCACTTTTCATATGGCTGTGGTCTGCCTGACAGGTTAACCTTTAGCCAGGGCATCCCGCTGCCGTCTCAATTCCAGGATCTCCGCCATAATGCTGCCATGCCCTTGGGTGATTGCATCGGCTTCCGCCTGATATTCTGCCCGTTCCCTGCCGGTTATTAATAACTCATCTTTGCGGGCAATGCCCACGCCCATTGTGGGAGCGGTGAACAGCCTTTCAAAAGCATCACACACCAATCGCGCTCGGATATACTCTGGTCTGATCTCCCGCCCCCACTGTTTTAAATCCGCAATCTGTTTGTTCAGATCATCAATCTGTTTTTGCCTCTCCTGGGCCACGGCTTCCGCGTGCTTTTTGTCCAGATCCAGAACAGCCCGGCTCAAGGTCCCTGCCTGGGCTTCCAGGGCTTTAACCCCTCTCTCTTGGGTGTCCACATCACTCTGGTTGCCTTGCCCCCTGTAAACAGCCAACCGCGCCGTTTCAAGGGTTTCCTTTGCCGCTGCCAGTCGTGCCGATACATCGGACTGTTCAACCTGCAACTTTTCAATTTCTCCGGCAATCTCTGCCGGTGTGCTGGTAGTTTTTCCGCTCAATATAGAAAACCATCGTTTCATCACATCATTTCCTTTGCATCAAAATTTTTCATTGGAACAGCCACGGCCTGACTGGTGTCAAGGTCCGTTGTGCCGTCAACCTTTAAAGCCCTTTGAACCGCTCCCAAAAGTCCAGGCTCCGCCAGGGCTCCCACCACGGCCCAATTTCCAGAACGTGCAAGATTGCACGCCATTTTAAACCTGGTGGTTGGATCTGCCGTCCGCAGTTCTTCCAGCAAGGTTTTTTCCATTTTGTCCAGTCCGTCTGTCACGCCCTTTGGTTCATACGTTGTCATTTTTTCATCCTTTCTTGTTCCTGTGCGATTGCATCCAAATAAAACTGTTTCCTGATTCCGGGCATGGGCCACGGGTGCTGCTTCCGTCCGAATGTCCAGGGGCCTTTTCTCTCTCCCCAGAAATCCAGCAGTTTTGCAACCAATGTGCCTGCCTCTTGTAAGAGTTCAATTTCCCTTTTTTCTCGATCATCCATCAGTCTGTCCTTTCATGTTTTAGCTGCCGGATCATCCAGCAGCATGATTATAAATGCCAGGGCCTTATTTATCGGCCCCGGATTCGTGCCATTCTTTTTTCAGTGGTGTCGTTGTTCCGCCCTCCACTTGCATCCGTCCGGCTCGCAGTCTTTGGCCTTGCCGGGCTTCCCTTCAAAGTATGCCGCCGCGTAACACTTACCTGTCATCTTACACTTGGCCGGGCATCCGTCCTGTTTGATTTCTTTGATTTCTTCGAAATCGCTTGGTGCTGTAGGGTTTTCGCCTTCTGATACATTTGTGCCACCCTGTTTTTCAATCTCTGCCAGGCGGTCACGCATCCGCAGCAGTTCCGGCAAACGTTCTTTCCGGGCTTCCAGGGGTGCGGTGTCACCATCAATAAAATCAGCCAATAACCATGCCTCATTCCAAAGCCGGTCATACTCCGCGCCCATGCCAGGCGGTTCAGGTGCCGGGATCTGCAATTCAGAAATGATCTTTTCCCGGTTGTCCCGGATCTGATCCCGGATCTCTTGGGCCTGCTCAGGCGGTAACTTTTTCAACCCCTTCACCTTCAGCAGACCATCCACCAGATCCAGGTTGACACCAGCTTCTTTAAAAAAACTCAACATCGTCTTGGCCCTCCTGGGTGTCTGTGTGACGGTTGTGACGGTTCGATTTTGGTACCGTCACGCCGAAACCCTTGTTATTACAGGCTTGTGACGGTTGTGACGGTTGTGACGGTTTTTTTGTAGGTAAATACTCAGATAGCCGGGTTAAGTCATCCGGTGTAACCAGAAAACCCTTTGCCTCTCTGGTTGGCTTCTTCTCAAGGCCTATGCTTGTGCAGATCCTTCCCATCTTTGCCGCGTGCAGATGAAACCGGGCATCCTGCCCTTTATTTGTCTGATCTGTAATGGCCTGGGTGGGAAGCCAACCACTTTTGATTTGATCTTGAATTTCAAATATTGCCTGTGCAACTCTAACGGCTTGCCCTGTGGGTGCCTGTGCCTTTTGTTTCAACATCTGCCAGGTGGCTTGTGTGTGCGCTCTTAACCAGTCCATTAGAGTTAAGGCCCGGCTCATCGTATCGGGTGAAACCGCATCCATTTCACTTTCACCATCCATTATTTTTTCAATGATATGCAGCAGCAGGCAAATCCTTAATCCTTGCGCCCTAACCTTTGATATAAGGCCATTTTCGCCATCGTCCACGCATAACCATGCCTCACGGGAAAGGGCATCATGCCAGGCGATATATAGCCGTTTTGCTTCTTGTGAAACGCCAATATATTTTGAATTGCCTTCCACCAGATCAATCTTTTCAAGGGATTTGACCAAATAATCAATGGTCCGGGTGGTCTGTTCTGTTTCTTC
>JAABSS010000370.1 GCA_011390235.1 Desulfotignum sp. | reverse complement strand
ATTCATTGTCAAACCAGGCCTGGATTTTGACCAGGCGCCTGCCGGATACCCGGGTCTGGGGCAGGTCAATGACAGCGGATCTGGGATCATGGTTGAAATCACAGGAAACCAGCTGCTCGTCACTGACCCCGAGTATCCCTGATAAATTGTTTTCAGAAGCCTTGATGAGCAACTCATTGACCATACCGGCATCGGTATCTGTTTTCACCAGCACCGTGATATCCATGATGGATACATTGATGGTGGGCACCCGGATGGCAAGGGTTTCAAACCTGCCGGCCATGTGGGGCAGAATCCTGGAAATGCCTTTGGCCAGAGAAGTGGACGCAGATCCTTGTTATACGCATCAATCACCGGCTGGTCATGCATGGCTGAATGAATGGTGGTGGTCGCCCCACTTTCAATGCCCAGATGGGAATCCAGTACATGCAGAATGGGAATGAGGCAGTTGGTGGTGCAGGATGCATTGGAAATAATGGTGTGCTCTTTTTTAAGGGTGTGGTGATTAACCCCATATACAATGGTGGCATCCATTTCATCTTTTGCAGGATGGGAATAAATCACCTTTCTGGCTCCGGACAACAGGTGCAGTTCAGCTGATTCCCGGTCATTGTAAACCCCGGTGCAGTCCAGGACAACATCCACTGCCAGATCCTTCCAGGGCAGATTGACAATATTTTTCTCCTGGAACAGATGAATGAGATCCGTGCCGATGGCCATCGTCCGCCCTTTTTTTTCCACAGGGCCGGGAAACCGGCCATGGGTGGAATCATGACGTGTAAGATGAAAAATGGTGTCGGAACAGGCAAGTTCATTGATGGCTGAAAGATGAAGCATCTTGTAAAACCGCTCTGATTCGTATAAGGCCCGGACCACGCAACGGCCGATGCGGCCGTATCCGTTGATTGCAATATTGTAAGTCATGTCTGTTTTTCCTGCCTGGCAATGGATTTTGTATTTCACCAATGTGATTTTATACCACAGTCTGACCCTATACCACAGCAGGACAGACAAGTTAAGCAAAATGCCGGTTCACACAGCATTTGCAAAAAATTATTCTGTCCTTCTTAAAATACCTTTTTCGGACCAAAATCACCGGGAGCTTTGATTTTGTAACTTTACACTACAAAACAAGGCTTTCCGGTGATTTTTTCAACAGGGCTGTCTTTTTACGCAGCTTCTGCTGGTTTTGGTGTTTCCATCACAGGGAACACTGGATCAGGATAGGTCGTTTAACTGCTGCTTTACAGCTGCCAATTGTGTCTCCAGCCATTTTGCCCGCTGTTGCAGGTCATTGCTGATATCCGGGGCTGTCTGCCACGGTTTCGTGCGGCCGAATCCCCTGCCGCCAAAGCCTCTTTGGCCCCATCCTCTGCCCCGTCCTCTGCCATATCCGGGATAATCTCTTCCAAACCCCTGGGCAGGGTCTGCAGCACCTGTGCAGATACCGCGTCCGCCACCTGTCATGGGTCCCTGGTTGTCTGGTCCTCTTCTGTTAAATCCAGGCATGATAACGCCTCCTTTTATTTTATGTTACGGGTTGTACCTGCCGTGGCCGGGCACCCTGCAGCCTCCGCCTCTGCGGCGGCGTTGCCGTCCCCGGCCAGACCTGTTTTCGTCTATTTTATAGCATCCGCCTGACAGTTTCAGACGGCATGATTCCACAATTGTTTTGGACAGCTTGAACCGTCCGGCCCTCAGGATCCTGCCGACTGTCTGCCGGGAAACGTTCATAGTTTCGGCTGCCTCCCCCTGGTCCAGACCGTCATAATCAATAAGACGTACAGCCTCAAATTCCTCAAAGGACAATATCACCTCTCCGGTTTCCTGACCCCCTTGGGGCCAAAATTCGGTCACCAGCGGTGGAACGCCTATATATCTGGGTCTTTTGGGTCGCGGCATGGGCCTCTCCTTTTTGGTCATTTGCTCATAATCTATCACGCCATCTGAATTTGTCAAGAAAATAATGATCAAATGACCAAAAAAGATTTTGTGGAAAAAAGCGAAAACAGACCCTTTAATAAATACCACACCAGGCAGAATCTGAATTTCAAATTGACAAAACACAGTATCTTGCATATTAATAACACTAACTCCATATGGATTGCGTCAAACATTTGACGAAGCCAAAAGCAGGTTGCAACCATTTCCAACACAACAAAAAAGAGGAAGATCATGAAATATTTTCACCTGGGTTTATGGACCTGTCTGTTCTGTCTATTTAATTTCATGCCTGCTTCTGCCGAACCAGACACCATTACAGGAAAACAACTGGCTGAAGATATTTTTCACCGGGACCGGGGAGAAAATAGTGTTTTAACCTCTCAGATGGTGCTTGTGGACAAAAATGACAACAAACGGGTCCGCCAGTTTATCAGCAAACGCATACAGGAAAACGCACTGGAACGCCAGATTATCAGGTTTACCTCCCCGGCTGATATTGAAGGAACCGGTTTTCTGACCATTGAAAGACCAGGGTGGGAAACCGAACAATTCATCTATCTGCCTGCACTGAGAAGAACCCGGCGGATTGTCACATCCCAGAAATCCCACCGGTTTGTAAACAGTGATTTTACTTATGAAGACATGGAACGTCACCCGGTTGACGATTACACGTACCAGATTACCGGATCCCAAACCATTGGCGGAGTGGCCTGCCATACCATGGAAACCCGGCCCAAAGAGG
>JAABSS010000369.1 GCA_011390235.1 Desulfotignum sp. | reverse complement strand
ACCAGCCCGGAAATCGCCTGGACCGGTCTGACGGAAACCCGTGCAAAGGAAAAAAAACTTACCGTGAACGTGGGAAAATTTCCCCTCACCGCCCTGGGACGGGCAAAGAGTGTGGACAAAACCCGGGGGTTTGTGAAAATCTTGTCAGATCCGGATTCTGAACGGATTCTGGGTATGGCCATTGTGGGGGAGTATGCATCGGAACTCATTGCCGAAGGCAATCTGGCCATTGAGATGGGGGCCTGCCTGGAAGATCTTATCGTCAGCATCCATCCCCATCCCACCTTTTCCGAAGCCATTATGGAGGCGGCGGAAACCGCCCGGATCGGATCGGTCCACCTGATGAAAAAACAGCGGTGATGCCATGAAACCGGATCCGGCACTGGTTTTCCCTGTCAGAGTTTCTCATCTGCCTGAACCAGGCTTTTTCCGGTCTGATCCTGGCGGAACTGTCTGCCGCCCTGTGAGCGCTTTTGGCATCCCTTCCGGTTTGACTTTATTTCAGGGCAGTGGGAGAACCTTAACCGTTCCAAGTGCCTGGAGCTGTTTTTCCAATTGTTTTTGTTTTCCTACGGTAAGAATGGTCAGTGCCTCGGGCAACAGGTATTTGCGGGCGGCCTGAACAACTTGCGGGGCGGTGACCTGTTCGATTTTTTTGATCAGTTCCTGCAGCGTGTCCTGGGCCATCCCCCGGTAGGCATAGTACATGCGACGTTCCAGGATCTTTTCTGCCTGGTCGTAATAAAACACCACGCTGTTTAAAAACCGGGCCTTGGCACGGTTGAGTTCCTGTGCAGCGATGCCTTCCTGCAGGCCTTGGATTTCGTCTCGCACTGCTTTGACAGCTTTGCGTGTGGCCGCAGTTTTTGTGGTTAATACGATATGAAAGGTGCCCGGATGAAAATATCGGCAGTCATAGCTTCCGGATACGGAATAGGCCAGCCCCATCCTGGAACGGATGGTTTGAAACAGACGTCCGGAAAATCCGCCTCCCAGTATTTGGTTCATTACCTGCAGCGTTGGATAGTCGGGATTCATCCGCCGGCCTCCTAAGTGTCCCATCATGATATAACTCTGGTTTACGTCGGATTTGTTGATCACATAAATGGATGTCTGCTTTTGTGCATCAACAGAGGGCAGCGTGATATCAACTTTTTCGCCGGCTGCAAATGCTGAAAATTCTTCTTTGAGAAGCGAACGGATATGGTCTGGATCAAAATCGCCTGCAATGCCCACAATAAGGTTTGCTCCCTGATACGCCCGCTTGTGGAAACGCATCAGATCTGTTCGGGTGATACTGGCCACTGTCTCATATTCCGGTTCCCGGGCAAATATGGAATCCTGTCCGTATATGAGCTGCTTAAAGGTCCGGCGGGCAATGCCAGCCTGTCTGTCGTTCCTGCGGGCAATGCGGGTTGTCAGCTGTTGTTTGGCCAGGGTGATTTTGTCTTCCGGAAAGGCAGGCCGTTTCAGTAGATCGACAAAGACCGGGAGCAGTTGAGACAGATCACTGCTTAAGATATCCATTTTTGCCGATCCTGAAATAAAATCAAAGCCCATACTGATTTCGGCGGCTTTGTCAGCCAAAAGTGCGTTCAATTCCTCTGGCGGATATTTTTGTGTGCCGCCTGTCCGCATCACCTCTGCGGTAATTTCAGCCAGTCCGGTTTTGCCTTTTGGGTCAAGAAAACCGCCGGCGCGCACCATAACACGGATGTGAACAAGGGGAAGGGTGTTCTCTTTGATAAGAAAAAAGGTAATCTTGTTGTCCAGGGTGAAAGTATCTACCTGAGGATCTGGCCAGGATATGGATGAGGTTTCACGTGCATCATCCGGCGAAGATACTTCCTGGCTGCCTTCTAAGGCTGCAGCTGCTGCGAACCACAGGATTATGCCGGCCAGCACGACCGTTTTCAGGATATTGTGCACCATTATTCGTCTCCTTTGTCGGTCTTTTGCAACTCCAGACGTCCCGTGGTCCGGTTGTCTGATGTCAGATAGGTGCCTGCAGCGGTGCGCACCTCTTCTGCTGTCACCTGTTGCAGCTTCTCCAGGTTTGTAAAAATCCGGCGCCATCCGCCCGGCTGGGCATCGGCTGCTGCAAGTTTTTGGGCCAATCCGAGATTGGTTTTGACACTCCGGATCACATCTGCCCGGCGCCGGGTCTTGGCTCGATCAAGTTCAGCGGGGGTCACGCCACTCCGGGTGATTTTTTCCAGTTCATCGTGCAGGGCATCTGACAGGTTGTCCAGGGAAATGTTTTGCCGCGGAATCGCATACACCACCAGCAGGCCTGGATATTTGTCCCCCGGGAATCCGTCAAATACATGGATGGAATGTGCCAGGCCTTTTTGCACCACCAGCTGCCGGTACAACCGTGACAACCTGCCCCTGGCCAGGATGTCGGCAAGCAGGTCAAGGGCAGGGGCGTCTTTGTGCACAGTATGGTATCCTTCCACATAAACCGGTTGGTTGGGACCTTTGTGGGTAACCGTTCTCACACTGTCTTGTTCCGGCTCCCTGGTGATGAACGCGATGTCAGTCTCTTTTTTTTCCATGGCGCTGAAATGGCTGTCGGCAAGGCTGCGGACCAGGTCCGGGGTGACATCACCGACCACGGCAACGGTCATGTTGGCCGGTGTATAATGGCGTTTGTAAAAACGTTCCATGTCCCCCCGGGTGGTGGTAA
>JAABSS010000368.1 GCA_011390235.1 Desulfotignum sp. | reverse complement strand
ATGACCGATCTGAAAACTTTGCAGCCGTCTTACGGCAGCCCGGAATATTTGTATGCCCAGATCATGTTTTACGAGGTGTGCCGGCATTTGCAGATAGATTGCGTACTTTGCGGAGGCTTTTCCGACAGCCGGGAAAATGATTACCAGAGCGGGTTTGAATCCAGCATGACCGCGCTGGCCCCTTTTTCCCTGACCCGGGTACAGGAAGTGTTCTGCTCTCCTGGGCATATGGCTTCCTTTGCAGGGGCTGGTTTCACCAAAATGATCCTGGATGAGGAGATGCTGATCAACTGCAACCGGATCCTGCAGGGGCTTGATCTTTCCATGGACCCGTCACTCAAGGCCAAACTCAAAAAATCCCTTGATACCGGCAGTTTTCTGTCCATAGGATCAGCTGCTCTCTACAGAAAGGAACAGCGGGTCACCCCCATATTTGACAAAACCGGCATCCAGATGGATCAGCCTGCTTCACAAAAGGCCGTAGTGACAGAAAACGTGTCCAGGGAAATGGAAAAAAGAACCTCAGCCTATGTGCTTCCACACCGCTCCAGGACCCAGAAAACCCTGCTGCAGAAATACCTGCCCACCCCATGCAAATATTAACCAGGCGTGAAATGGACATACCATGTATCTGGCAAAAATAAAAAAACACCGGCAGATCACTTACCTGATCAGGGAATCGGTGCTGGAAGACGATGCTGCCGGTTTCCGGGAGATCTGCTCTTTAGGGCCGCTGCCCGGGGCCTGGATCGACTATCCCGGCGGCAATGCCTGGCATGTAAGCCCGGAGCTGGTCCGCCGCATCTCAAAACAGGCACAGCGGGTTGATCCCGACGAACTGGAAGACCTGTTCTGGCCGTTTGTCCGGCCCGATATCCGGCAGGCCACGGCCCATTTCAGGGAACGCGGCAAAACATCCACCTACCGGCGCATGACCCGGGAAGAAAAAGTAACGGTTGCCCGTTCCACCCATGCCTTTGACAAACGCCGGGTGCATTTTCTCAAATTCGGCAACATGGACCAGGGGCCTTTGGTAAACATGCCGCCGGCACTGTTTCGCAGGCTCCAGGGAAAATGCCGGGATGAAATCGAACAGCAGTTCATCCGGGAGGAAAGCCGCCTGAACCACCGGGAACGCAAATCCTATGTATACACCATCTTTGATCTGCAGCGGTTTTTCAAGGGATTTATGGCAAAAAAAATGCCCCATGCCCTGGACCAGAACAAGGTGGACGCCTTTTTTATCCAGGAGCTGTGCCACCTGAACAAAACCCTGTTCAGCCACTTCAGACATCTGCATGAACATTTAATCCGGTACGTGATCATGTTTTTTGACCATTCTTACGGAGATACAGTTCTGATAGAGGAGATGGAACGGGACTTCCGGTTCCGCAGCCGGTTTTTTCACCAGCCTCAACCCCCTAAACCGACCGTGTCCCGGTCCAAAGCCAGGGAGATTTTCAATCTAAGCAAAACCGAACTCAACACCATGAACAAACGCGCCTTGACCCGGCGTTTCCGGAAACTGGCCCGGGAACATCACCCGGACAAGGGCGGCAGCCATGACAAATTTGTGGAACTCAGCAACGCTTACCAGGCCCTGCTGGCAAAAATCACCTCCAATTAATGCCCATTTTTTCCTGATGAAAATGTTTTTCCCTGCCATGCATTACATATGAATGCCAAGCATCTCTTAAAGGGCAGTAAACTTAGGAAATGATTGTAATGTGAAAAATTTGTAATTGTGTTTTGCCAGACTTCATGATATCGGGAATATGGTTGAGGTTTTAGGAAATCAAGCTTTGTTGCAAATTAACATGATCTTATCCATTCAGCTTTATCTCCAATAAAGAACATTTTGGTATATCCTTCTGGATTAAATTATATTCCTACCTAAGTTGAATTGTTGAAGTGCGACCCTTTACTGACAGTGTAAATATTGGTATAAAATTCTTGAATCAGATTTTTTGTATTTATTTTGTTGGATACCATTAAAATTTACAAGATATGCGGATTCGGTGATCAACTTGTTATGCTGGGTAGAGATGTGCTTTTTGAACAGTCAGGTTCGGAACAGTTCAATGTAATGGAGCAGGTAACCCTTTTGACAAATCGAAAATTGACCTTTAAAACAAACTGGTTTTACTCACCAGCTTTGGGGAAGCATTAAGGGATGACCTATAAAACGCTGTTTAGTTGGAAAAATAAAAGCATATTTTCTGTCATTAATGCATCCATAATGATTTTTTCATTATTATTATCTGTGGTTTTGATTGCCCAGTACTTTGTTGACAAAGAAGCTATACCTGCTTTTGCCTTAAAATTCGGATATATGGGAATTCTGTTTTTCTCATTACTCTTAGAAGTCTCGTTTCAGCTAATCGGCCCCGATTTATTTCTTGCTATCGGCGTCGCAATCAAAATGAACCTGTTCTACCTGTTGGTCAGTATTATTACCGGAAGTTTTCTTGCGGGTTTTATCGGTTATCATTTGGGCACGGTATATGGCGAATCCATATTACACTACACATTAAAGAAACAGAATATGATCAAGGCGATCGAAATTTTTCAAAAATATGGCAAGTTTGGATTAACGATCTTGGCATTGACACCGTTACCTTATTTTCCTATCTTAGGCGGAATTTTTAGATTAAGCATTAGAGATTTTATAGCTTATGCATTGGTTCCTCGGGCAATTC
>JAABSS010000367.1 GCA_011390235.1 Desulfotignum sp. | reverse complement strand
CATCTGTCAGGAGAGACCGGAAAGGCGTTTGTGGAAAAATTGCATCAGATGCTGTTGCAATTGTCTGAGGGAAATATACAAAACATATCCATAAACCCTGAAGGTCTTGCTATTCTGGCGGGATTGCTGGAAAAAGCAGGATTTGACAAACACGATCTTGAAGAGCTTATGGCAGACTTGTCCCAGACCGGCTCCCGGAAGATTTCCATGGACGAGGTAATGGACCATCTGTTCCAGCTGCCTGCAGATTCTCCGGAAGAAAGCAAAGAAGAAACCCTGCTGGAAAGCTCTGCACAACCCTTTATTATTTCTGTGCTCCAGCTGTTTGCCATTCCGGAAGATACCATCAGCACTATCATGTCAGAAGCAGAACGGCCCGGTGCCTATATCAGCCTGGATCATATCATTGAAAAACTTACAGATCTAGAAAAAAAATCGGTTTATACGCAGACATCTTTTTCTATAAAGACAGCAGATAAAGCAGACCACAGCATTTTTTCTCTGCTCGATTCTCTGGGAATGAAACTGCCGCAAACCAACTCCGCTGTTACAGACACGATTTTTCTGAAAGACCTGACAGCGGCTTTCGAAGCATTTGCAAATAAACAAGTGGAAAAAAACAGCCTGTTCAGTGGAGAGGGCAATACAACCCGGACACAGAGTGCAGCCCAAGCCCGTGAAAGTTCTTTTTCCGATTTGGTGTCCTCGTTGTTCAAGCATCTGGATCTTCAGGTCCGGGAATCACAATTTTCCAATAGCCCTGCAGCTAACCTCCAATCTGTAAATTCTCACATATCTGCTTCCCGGGCAGATATCAGCCAGGCAGGCGCTGCTTTGGAAAGCATTCTCCAGGCAGGTGCATCCCAATCAGATATCAGTCAGGATAGTGCTGTTCGGGAAAGTATTCTCCAGGCAGGGTTTGTGCAGGCAGGCGCATCCCAGGCTGAATTTGTTCAGGAATTCATGAAAAATAATTTCAATGGTGCATCAGGCAGCTTTCAAAAGCAGGCAGATCTTTCCAAAGGGCAGCTGGACATGGCATTCCTTGATCCGGAAGTGAAATCGGAACAGACATTAAAGGAAATCCAGGCACTTTTGTCCGGCAGATTCAAGGGCGGAAGTGAAAACCGGTCCGGGTTTCAACAGGAAAACTCCAGGCTGGCAAAATCATTTGCATCCCGGGAAAATGACCAGAATCATTTATCGGGCGGTGATGTGAAGGCAAAGGATTCCCTGGCAGGCCAGGAATTTTTAAAAACAAAAAACAGTTTTAAAAATCTGCCCAACTATGTGACCCACCAGGTGGGAAAAAGCCTGGTCCGGGCCATCAGCCAGGGGGAAAACAGTTTGAAAATCCAGCTCAAACCCCCGGAGCTGGGCCGCCTGGTGATGCATATCGACAATACCGGCAACTCCATGAAAGTCAGCATCATCACGGAGACCCATGCAGCCAGAGAAATGCTGACCGCCAATGTGAACGAGCTGCGCACGGTCCTGTCCAATGCCGGCATCAGCCTGGAAAGTTTTGATGTGGATATGAACAGCAATTTCAAACAGTCCATGGCAGATGCAAGGAACCAGTCTAACAGTTCCAATGATAAAAAACAGAGCAAAGACAATCTGCTGCATACACCAGTATCAGATAGTGAACTGGAAGGGTTTGATCAGGATACTGTATCATCCATGCAAAATGGATCTTTACATTATGTTGCTTAAGCCGGTGCGCTGAATAAAGGAGAAAGTTTTATGACCATATCATCTAAAGACAATGCAATTCTGGAAAATTTGTCCAGTTCATATGTCCCCTATGAAAAAGAAAAGACGGAAAAAGAGGATGCCCTGGGGCAGGATGCCTTTCTGACCATGCTGGTGGCACAGCTGGAAAACCAGGATCCTTTGAACCCTATGGAAGGAACAGATTTTTCCGCCCAGCTGGCCCAGTTTTCCCAGCTGGAGCAATTGATATACATGAACAAATCAATGGATAATCTGGCTGGATCTTTTTCCGATAAATCCAGCGCCAATGCTGTGGATTTTATCGGCAAACAGGTAACCGGCCATGTGAATGCCATTGATGTGGAACAGGGGTTTGCCAGCGGCGGGGTATATAATCTGGCAGAACCTTCTGATGTGATAATAACCATAACCAATGACCAGGGAAAAACCGTTAAAACCATTGTTCAGGGCCAGCAGGAAACCGGTACCCATTCTATCTCCTGGGATGGAAAAGACCGACAGGGAAAACAGGTGGCAGACGGATCATATACCTATTCCGTGAGTGCCAATTCCGGGTTCGGTTTCACCGAAATCCCCTCTGAAGTATCAGGCATTGTGGAAGGAATTGCCTATAAAAACGGCAACCCTTATCTGGTGGTCCAGGGTGCCATGTTATCGCCTGACGCAGTTACCTTTGTTGCAGGCAATAGTGCTGAAACAGACAGCAGTACGGAAAATGAGTCCATACTCGGGTATCTGGGCCAGACCATCACCTCGGACAACCCTGTGGTGCAGGTGGAAAACAGTAAGGTCTCCGGCACAGGACTCGGGTTTGCGCTGGAAACACAGGAAGCTGCTGTTGTGAATATCATGGATGGATATGGCCAGATTGTACGCACCATTGCGCTGGATGCCGAAGCAACTCGGGAAGGAGCCAATACCGTAGACTGGGATGGCCTGTCAGATGCCGGTGATCCAGTGCCTGAC
>JAABSS010000366.1 GCA_011390235.1 Desulfotignum sp. | reverse complement strand
CCCTGAGCCGTCTGTTGTCCGGCCAGATCAATCCTTCAGATTTTCAGGACAAAATAGTATTGATCGGTGTTTCCGCACAGAGTGTCAAAGACCTTTTTTATACGCCCCTCAGCGTCGGTATCCGGGCGGAGCAGCAAATGCCGGGGGTTGTTCTGCATGCCCGGCTCACAAGCCAGTTGATCCGGTTTGGGTTGCATGAGAGCCGCCCCTTGAAAACCGCCGGGAAAAAACAGGCATCGGCTTTCATATGGGTATGGGGACTGGCCGGCTCATTAACCGGATTTTTCATCCGTTCCCCCTGGCGGTTTTCCCTGGTGATCTGCAGCGGACTTGTTTTTCTCTGGATCTTAGCCTATGCTGCCTTCCTGCACCAGTGGTGGGTACCCCTGGTGCCTCCGGCACTGGCCTGGCTGTCATCCGCCGGACTGTCAACCGCCTATGTGTCCAACAGGGAAAAAAAACACAAATCTGTTTTAATGCAGCTGTTTTCCAAACATGTTTCCAAGGAAATCGCCGATGCCATTTGGGATCAGCGGGACCAGTTTTTAACCAATGGACGACCCATCCCCCAAAAAATGACCGTGACCATTCTGTTTTCTGATATAAAGGGATTTACAACTATTTCTGAAACCCTTGATCCCCAGTCCCTGATTGAATGGCTGAACACCTATATGGGGGCCATGACAGAAATCATCATGGCCCATGGAGGGGTTGTGGATGATTATGCCGGAGACGGCATCAAAGCCAATTTCGGGGTGCCTTTTCCCAGAGAAACCCGGGCCGCCATCGCCAAGGATGCGGTCAATGCAGTAATCTGTGCCATTGCCATGGGGCAGAAAGTGGAGGAACTCAATGCGGCCCTGGAAGCAGAGAAACTTCCAACAGTCGGCACCCGTATCGGTATTTTTACCGGCCCGATTGTTGCCGGAGCCCTGGGCAGTTCGCAAAGAATGAAATACACCACTGTGGGTGATGCTGTGAATACAGCGGCACGGCTTGAAAGCTATGACAAAAATCTTGCCGGAGACACCCCCTGGCGGATTCTCATCGGCGAGCCCACCCTGCAGTATCTCAACAACCAGTTTAACGTGCAGATGATTGGAAAAACCGGTTTAAAAGGAAAAAATGAAACCATCTATATTTACCGGGTATTTTCCAGCAAAGACAACCCTGTCAACAGGGGATAGGAGGACACATGAAATATGTATTAAAGGCCCTCAGCGGCATGATTTTGGCACTTTTGTTTGTCATCACGGCAGCGGCATCAGACATGGACAAACAAAAAAAGGAGGAGAAGGAAAAAGCCCCTCCCCGGAAAACAACCCAGAAAAAAACCCAGAAAGAAAACAACCCGCCCATCTATAAACCACCCCTGCGCGGAGCGCCTGCCGGACGCGTGGCCGGCGGCACCCGGGGGATGGATCAGGAAATTCCCTACCTGTGCCTGATTGTTCCGGAACATATCGGTCTGACCATCTCGCCCCAGCCGGTTCTCTATTTTTACCAGTCCCAACTGTCCCCCTTTCCCATTGAATTCACATTGATCCGGAAACAGGGCATTACACCGGTGGTTGAAACCCGCATTGACCCGCCCAAAAAACCGGGGATTCAATCGGTCCGTCTTGCTGATTTCGGGGCTCATCTTGAAACCGGCATCCTGTATAAATGGTTCATCGCCCTGGTACCCGATCCCATGCACCGGTCCAAAGACATTCTGGCAGCTGGAGGCATAGAACTGATTCCAAAGCCGGAAAAAATCAAAGACAGACTGTCACAGGCACAAGCATCTGAAATACCCTATATCTATGCCGAGTCAGGATTATGGTATGATGCCTTTCACAGTCTTTCTTCCCAGATCGAAAAATCACCGGATGATATGGATCTGAAAAGCCACCGAGCCTCTTTGCTGGAACAAATTGGCTTGGAACAGGTGACTGGCCAAAAAATAACGGACAATTAGAATTCAGAGATTTTCGGAATCTATTATCTGGTTAATAATTTCTCCATACTTGTGTAATATTTTTCATTTTATTACATTTTTTTAACAGGAATTCAACTTTCCTAACTACATGAAATATAATTAATAATGGCCATTATACTTTTAAAAAAACAGACATGTCTTTTTGCACGCTTATTGTTGTTGTGTTTGGACACAAAAAATGACGGGAAACGATTTGAAAATGGTCCAGAATAGTGAGGGAATGATAAAGGAGGCCCCTCACGTTCCTTGATCAGTTCGTCGAAGGAGGGTTCTGCCATGTAAACCCTCAATGGGAGGTCCCATGATAGAATTTAACAGCCACAACGATCATTTGGAGAAAAGATTCAAATATCTACTGAAAAATAGCTGAATAATCACTAACCCGAATATTTACTTTCCGTTTATCACTATTACATTATTTACTATATATTATAAAAAAAATGTAACAACATATATGAAAAAATTACATAATTATCATGTGCGAAATCGATCCATCATAATAACTGTGTTATAAAAAACACCTAAAAACAACGTTTGACAATTGTCTTTGAGATATTTGTATTTTTGGTGTGAATATTGCATAAATATATCTTAGATATAACTTTACAGGTGGTGTCTGGTTATTATGAAAGAACTGGGCAAAAAACTGCGTTTTTAATAATCCTTTGTGACCGTCAGTACATAACGGTTGGTTGGGGTTTACCGCTATCAAGTTGTTATGC
>JAABSS010000365.1 GCA_011390235.1 Desulfotignum sp. | reverse complement strand
TGGAGGATTCCGTAAAAAATACACACCCCTTTTTATCTTTGCGCCATTCGATCAGGGCCGGGAGCAGGTGTTTTTTCAAATACGCCTTATTGCCGATGAAATTATCATCCACAAAAAAGATACTGCCGCGCCAGCCTGCCGCATAAATGTGATCCAGTTCCAGGATAATCCGGTCCGCTTTTTTTAACCGGGGGATGTGGCCGAACAAGGCCGTCACATTGCAGAAATCACAGTTAAACGGGCAGCCCCTGGAAAATTGAAGGCTCATGGATGCATACCGTTTCATGTTTAACAGCCCCCACAACGGCACGGGGGTGTCATCGGGATCACAGAATCCGGCGGCCCAGTATATTTTTTTTGCCCGGCCGTTGTCAAGATCCGACAAAAATTCAGGCAGGGTCTGTTCTGCTTCATCCAGCACCAGATGGTCCACGGCCGTGAATTCTTCGGGCTCACAGGTAAAAAGCGGTCCACCGGCCACCACCGTTGCATTCAACGCTTTGCAGCGGTCAATGATCTGCCGGGCCGATGTGCGCTGCACGGCCATACCGCCGATAAACACCAGGTCGGCCCATGCAATATCCTTGTCTTTCAGACGTTCCACATTGGTATCCACCAGCCGTTTGTCCCATTTTTCGGGCAGCAGGCCCGCCACCGTGATCAATCCCAGCGGCGGAAAAGCCGCTTTTTTCCCGATAAAGCTTAAGGCATGGGTGAATGACCAGAAAGTTTCCGGAAATTCAGGATAAATTAACAAGATCTTCATCATAGAGGCCTCCTTTGCCCCTGACAGCTTCAATGGATAGAAGAATCATCTGGGCATCGCCTGGTTTCTGGTAGATTCTTGCATTCAAGTGCATGATTTTCGAACCGATATTTTCAAAAGAATACGCCACCTCAAAATTATTGAATACGGAATTTCGGGGCAGAACCTCTTCCAGCAATAAAAATACGGCCAGGGCCAGATTTTCCATGTTCGAATAAATATATGAGTCTGGAAAAAATTGAAATCAGGGAAAATACCCATAAAAAAATGGAAAACCATGTATTATAATATTCTGCTTATCAGGATTTCGGGGAGAGGATAAACCTGTGTTCGACAGTGCTAGACTCATGAAATTTCAAAACACCTGTCAATAAAGGACTACGGCAATCCTTGGCGGCATTTTCCGCCAATTCCATTTCCTGCTCCTGCATGTATTTTTTATTAAATGTGCAGGAAAAACCCTATTGTCAGTATAAAGATTTTCCCGGAATATGTAAGTGGGATGGCCGGAGTAGCGACACAGCGTCTTCGCCCTGGTCCTTGCCGCTTTGATCCTGTTTGCGTCGGAGATTTTTTCCTTTGATGTAGTGGCGCTGATGATCATGACGCTTCTGATGTACACCGGGATTCTGACAACGGACGAGGCCCTGTCCGGCTTCAGCAACCCGGCCACCATCACCATCGGGGCCATGTTCGTGGTCAGCGAGGGGATCCGACGGACCGGGGCGCTGGAAATTGTAGGGGACTATTTCAGCGCCCTGGGCAGCCTCAATTATTGGATCGCTCTGGCTCTGATGATGTTGATCATCGCGGTGATCTCAGCGGGAAGAGAAAGTCATGGCATATTATTTCCGGGCCATCATTTGAAGAAGGTCATGGCAGTCCGACGTGTTGATGACATCTGCGGACTCCAGCCAGCCGCGTCTTGCCTGATCGATACCCAGCCGCAGGTATGACAGGCCGCCCGTATCATGCGCATCACTTGAAACGGCAATTTTGACACCCATGTCCCGGGCCAGCCTGCAGGCCTCATCGCTTAAATCCAGGCGGTCCGGCTGGGCATTGAGTTCCAGAAAACAGCCGTTCTCTTTTGCAGCTGCCATGATTTTTTCCAGGTCCACGGCATAGGGTTTTCGCCGGTTGATGAGACGGCCGGTGGGATGTCCCAGGATATTGAAACAGGGATTTTCCATGGCTTTGATAATGCGCTCGGTCTGTTTTTTCCGGGACAGGTGATGGGAAAAGTGGATGGAACAGACCCGCAAATCCAGTTTTTTTAATACGTCATCAGGCAAATCAAGGCTTCCATCTGCCCGGATGTCCACCTCCACCCCTTTGAGCACCCGAAAATTTTCCAGACGGTCATTGAGCGCGTCAATTGTTTCGATCTGTTTTTCCAGGCGCCGTGTATCCATGCCATTGGCGATGCGGACCATCACAGAATGATCTGTGATGGCAAGATATTTGTATCCCATGTCCTGAGCGGTTTGCACCATTTCTTCAAGGCCGGCCAGGCCATCGGTCTCGGTGGTGTGGGCATGCAGATCCCCTTGTATGTCCTGTAACTGGATCAGCCGGGGCAGCCGGTCCTGTTCCGCCGCTTTGATTTCACCGGTATGTTCCCGAAGTTCCGGTACGACAAAGGCCAGGTCCAGGACCTCATAGATCTGTTTTTCATGGGAAACGGAGATCTGTTTTTTTCCTTTGAAAATACCGTATTCATTGATTTTCAGGTTTTTTTTCACGGCCCGTTTCCGAAGCGCGATATTATGGGCTTTGGATCCTGTGAAATGATGGAGCCCCGCGGCATAGTCAGCCGGGGCAAGTACCCGAAGATCCACATGAAGACCGGACAAAAGCACTGCCCGGCAGAGGGTTTCGCCCCTGGAAATAATTTTTTTTATATCTGCATATGCGGTGAAATGTTCTATCACCTCTTC
>JAABSS010000364.1 GCA_011390235.1 Desulfotignum sp. | reverse complement strand
GGGTCCATCGCATCCATGGCAGCCTGGGCATACCCCATAATGGCGGTGAGCATGTTGTTGAAATCATGGGCCACCCCGCCGGCCAGCCGGCCCACGGATTCCATTTTCTGGGCCTGGTTGAGCTGCTCTTCCGCCTGTTTCCGGGCGGTAACCTCGGTACTCAGGGTGGCGACCCCCATCAGGGTATCATGGGATGTGTCGTAAACCGGGAATTTTTTGGTCAAAAATGTCCGGATACTGCCGTTCTCTCCGGGCAGGTATTCCTCGATGGTCAGGGTTTGTCCCGGGGGAAGCGTCAATGCCCTGCATCTGCCGATTGAGCAGAAAGAACACCAGAAAATACAACCCCAGCACCACTGTCACCAAAATCGGTTGGAACAGGGTCACGGCATCCTGGGCAATGATCAGTTTCCAGTTCCCCATGGGCAAAGCCACCGAGCTCATCAGCATCACACCGTCCGGTTCCCGGTAAAAACCGGATGCAGCTTGATTATTCCGTAATGATGTCAGAATCTCCATATGTCCGACATTGTCCTGCCGCTCGACCCGGGACATGTCCTGGTGGGTCAGCAGGTTGCCGCAATCCGGCCGCCTGCTTTTTCAAACTGCCGGATGAAATGCTGATTGAACGGGGCGGTGTACGCATCATTGTCCAGATCCCGGACCGTACTTATACGGGTCAGTTTCAGTTTTTCTGCGGCAAACCGTCCCAGACTTTCAGCCGTGTGAACCGTACTGGGCTGTACCCGAAAAAACATGTCCTTTTTTCCGGTAAGGGCCGGTGTGGACGTGGTGGGACTCAGCATCACCACTCCCGCTTTTTCTGCCACGGGAAGCCCTGCCAGGCTCTGGCCGGAAGTCATGTGGCCCACAATGGCTGTCACCTCCTGCTGGATCAGGTTCCTGACCGCCTGCCGGGCTTTTTCCGGTGTATTGCCGTCGTCTTCCGGGATCAGCTTCAGCTGCTTTCCAGTCACCCCGCCGCCGGCATTAATCTCCTCCACGGCCAGGGCCGCACCGTTCCGGCCCTGGACCCCCAGGTCCGAAAATATCCCGGTCAGCTGGCCCGCAAACCCGATGCGGATCTCATCTTCGCGGGTACAGGATCCGGTCACTGACACCATTATCAGTGCGGAAACAATGACAATCAGCTTTTTACTGTTACTGTGCGGGCTTTAGCCGTTTTTTAAGCCCGTGGTTTAAAGCCACCGTCTTTCAGACGTATTAGCTTTCAGTCGGCGGTTAAGCCCGCCGAGCTTTAAACCCACCGGCTTGTAGCCGGTGGTCGTTTAGTCTGAATCATGACATGTCTCCCAGCCGGTGTGAAGCTGATTCAGGCATTTTGATTTCAGTGCAGGCACGGGCCACGGGATACTGTTATACCATTTCACTTGGATCATTTGATTACCGCCCCCATGTCATAAGTTTTTCAGGAAGTATTTTAGGATTTATTAATCAATTGGGGAGGGAAATTCAATAGAATCCTTTTGTATTCGATGAAATCAGACGATAATCTTAGGGTTGTTACGATAATTTTAAGTCAATTGACTTAGAAAAGGCCAAAATGCTTTATGAACAGTTCCGTCGCGTCCAGTCAACGGCAAACTGAATCATTTCAGAGGCGGAAGAGATGTGCAGTTTTTTTCGTATATTACGGCGGTGGGATTCAACGGTTTTGGCACTGATATTCAGTTCCGCAGCAATTTTTCGGGGCGGCAGTCCTTTTCCCATCAGGAGGAATACATCTGTTTCCCGGTGTGAAAGCGCAGTCACAGCATCTTGGAAAAGATCAGCAGATCCCAGGCCACGGCCCACCGTTCTTCCAATATTTCAAACGTTATAAATGCCTTGCTTTAACCAGAGTACTTAACTATAATCATGAATATGATTTTAACCCCCATCTGTTAAACAAACCTGTGGAGCATAACATGGAAACAGCTGTTCAGGAAAAATTTGATTACCTGGAATCGGTGCTGGGGCAATTCATCGTTACCAGCAGCACCAGCCTTTCCCGTCTTGAAAGAAACATTTCCATCCTTTCAAGTGAAATGAATGATTTCAAGGATGAGATGCGGGATTTCAAGGACGAGATGCGGGATTTCAAGGATGAGATGCGGGATTTCAAATCCATGGTGGAGGCGGATATTGCTGAATCCCGTGCCGACAGAAAGGCCATGAATAAAAAATGGGGGGAACTGGCCAATAAAATGGGCACGGTGGTGGAAGATATTGTGGCTCCCTGTATCAGTGGTGTTGCCCGGGAATATTTTCAGGTGGCGGAATTCGATTTTTTTGCCATACGGCTGCAGAAAAAAAATGGATCCGGCACCATGCGCCGGGAATTCGACGTGGTGGCGGAACGCGAA
>JAABSS010000363.1 GCA_011390235.1 Desulfotignum sp. | reverse complement strand
CATTTGTTTGTGGTGGAGACCAAAGCCACCCCCCGGACCACCGATATCCAGAAATTCATCGACTTTGTCCCGGAGATCACGGACTGGTTCCCCTCTGCCCGCGCAAAAACCATTGTCCCTGTCCTGGCTTCCCTCTATCTGCCCCCTGACGTGGTCCAGTTTCTGACCCGGAACCGGATTTTCGCCCTGGCCATGAAAGATGACAACATGGACCTGCTCAACCCTGAATTGTTACACCAATAATGTCGGATCACAGTGGGATACTTTTCCATCTTTTGCGATACTGTTGACCGCGGATATCAGGTGTTGTGCATCTTTTTCTTTATTCAGGCAGGAAA
>JAABSS010000362.1 GCA_011390235.1 Desulfotignum sp. | reverse complement strand
CCATTTTTATGAAGCATCTGGTATTCATTTTCAAATCGTTCACGCTTACCCGTTAACACTTCATTCAGCATGGTCCATGATTCTTTTGCATGCTCCGGCTTGGTAAGCCGCTCCCATTCTGAGAAATCATTTTTTATTTCATTGTCTTCATACCCCAACAGCCTTTTCCAGCCAGGCGAATAGTAGATTTCATTTGTGATCAGATTCCAGTCAAACAAACCATCCTGAGAGGCTTCCATGGCCAAAGTAAATCGTTCCTGACTCTTAAGTAATGCTTTTTCCGATTTTTTCCGCTGAGTGATATCTTGAATTGTACCAGTGACTTTTACAATTTTACCCATTTCATCTTTTATGACTGATGATATCTCGTGGACCCATCGAATACGATTGTCCGTTAACACAATACGGTGTTCTATATCGACGGCTCTATTATCCTTTAAGGCAGCCTCTCTTTCTACCAGAAATTTTTTGTAGTCATCAGGATGAATTGCATTTTCAAAAGATTCCACGGTCACTTTGAATGTTTCGGGTGATTGCCCGAATATTCTATATGTTTCATCAGACCATACCAACTCATTTTTTTCTAATTGCCAGGACCAGTCGCCAATTTTTGCTGTTTTCTGGGCATCCAACAACCGATTCTGGTTTTCTACCAACTCATTTTTTGTTTTTCTAAAGTATACAAGTATTAACCCCAAGGCTGTGATGAATTCTAATACTGCGCCCAGTAAATATCCCCATGGAGCGAACCAAACGATTGGCCTCAGAAAAGGATAGTCTGCTTTGTGAATCCCCCAGATAATAAACGCCCATCCTACGATTTGCGCCTCTTTTTGCTCATTTCTGTAATGCTTTAAAAAAATATAGCCTGTCCATATATAAATCATGCCAAGGAAACTAAAAGTGGGCAAAGATGTTACCAAAAATGTAAAGTTATTTAAAATAGCAAAGATAATCCAGATAGCCCCCAAAACCGATAAATAAAGAAAAATTCGTGGGAATTTCTTATTAATAAAAAGATATGATCCATACAGTAAAAGAACCCCACTGATGAGGCTTGAAAGTTGATTGCCGATCAAAAAAAATGGATTTTTCATCCAGAGAAGGAATGCCAGCATAAAGACATAGCGTAAAAAATAGATAGCCCAGCTGATTGACCATATTTTTAAATATTTTTTTTGATCCTGTAAAAAAAGATAATAGTAGCAGAATGCGAGAATTGCAGTACCTGCTAAAGTGGCCATTATTGATGGTATTAGCCAAGCCATGAAGATCCCTTTTTAGCTATTAAAAAATAATGCAGAACGGCGTCAGCGAACTCCCACAGTTTCGGCAAAACCAATGTTGTAGGTATTCGCATATTCTGATTTTCTAAAACTCGACCTTTATTGCAACCATTATCCCTCAACAAATCAACCATATCAGGTTTTGGATATTATTGGTATCATAAATTTTTCAGCCCCAGACAATGGTAGTTGGCCGGTGCTAAAATAGTTTTCATTGCATTTACCGTCCAATCGTCCAAACAGGAATTTATAGGGAATTGGACAGTGGTCGTTGGACGGTGTGGACTTGGGAAGGTGATCTTAGTGGTCTGGTATGACATCCCCTGTGGGAGATAACAAATTCTGCATCATCTCAAAAAGCAGTTCCAACGAATAGGGTTTGGGAAGGACAGCATTAAACAGGTGTTCATCAATCATCCAAGGGTTGCCTGACATGCCGATGACTGGCACGCTGTCCCCTTTCAGGTTTCTGTCAATCAGTATAATTTGAAATCGGTCCACTGACTGATGAAAGATGCCACCAGACCCACAAACCCATATAAAATTATTTTTTTTCTCCGGAGACCTGCTTTGGATGATGTGATCCACTAATGGCCTTGGAAATTTTCAGCCATGGGATAATACTTAACTTTTATCAGTGACCATATCCAGCAATTCCCGCACCTTCTCCGTCATATCCGCCAAAGAAAATGGTTTCTGGATAAATGCCATCCCATCATTCAGCACCCCCTGATTGGTGATGATATCTGCGGTATACCCGGACATGAACAGCAGTCTGATTTCAGGGTAAAGAGAGATGATTTTTTCCGCCAGATCACGGCCGTTCATCTCCGGCATGACCACGTCGCTCATGAGCAGATCAATGGAACCGGAATGGTTTGTTGCTTTTTCCACGGCCTCTGTCGGTGTAGCTGCGGACAGCACGCTATAACCTGCCCTTTCCAGCATCATTCGGGTCATCCTGAGAATGGAAGGTTCATCTTCCACCAGCAGAATGGTTTCAGTCCCCCCGGCAGCTATTTTTTTCTCAGGCACGGCCTTGTCAGTGTCTTCTTCGGCAACTAACCGGGGCAGATAAATTTTGAAAATGGAACCTTGTCCGGGTTCGCTGTAAACATTGATGAAACCGCTGTTCTGTTTGACGATGCCATAGATGGTCGCAAGACCCAGGCCGGTGCCTTTACCCACTTCCTTGGTGGTGAAAAACGGCTCGAACAGATTGTCCAATATTTCTTTGTCCATGCCGCACCCATTGTCACTGACTGCCAGCAGAACAAAATCACCAGTGATAAAGCCAGCGTGTTCTTTGCAGTATTCTTCATCAAACGTTTTTCGTCCGGTTTCTATGGTGAGTTTTCCCACTCCGGAAATGGCATCCCTGGCATTGATGCATAGATTGGCAAGGATCTGATCGATCTGTGACGGGTCCATTTTCACCGGC
>JAABSS010000361.1 GCA_011390235.1 Desulfotignum sp. | reverse complement strand
CACACCGGCAGGCCCACCACATTGGACCAGGAGCCCTGGATCTCTTTGACCAAGAACGCGCCCAGTCCCTGGACCGCGTACCCGCCGGCCTTGTCGTAGGGTTCACTGGTGCCAGTGTACCAGAGAATTTCCTGTCTTGTCAAAGCCCTGAACACCACCCGGGTTTCTACGGCCCGGCTGACCAGAATACCGTCTGCATGACGGCCTGCCGCATATCCGGTGAACACGGAATGGGTCCTGCCGCTCAGCTGTTCAAGCATAAACACGGCTTCATCAGGGTCCCGGGGTTTGTTCAACACATCCCTGTCTTTGACAACAATCGTGTCTGCCCCGAGCACCCAGGCCTGTTGCCGCTGCTGCATCACGGCAGCGGCTTTTTTTTCAGCCAGAATTTTGACATATGCTGCCGGTGAACGGCCGGGTGCCATGGTTTCATCCACGTTCGCCGGCAGAATTTCCAGATCCAGCCCCATCTGAGTCAGCAGTTGCCTGCGCCGGGGAGACCGGGAAGCCAGCACCAGTCTGTGCGGGTCCATCCATTTCATGACTGGGGGGTTTACCAGAAAATCCGGAATTTGACAATGCCAATGTCGGTCACCGCCTATTTTTGGTTTGCCAATCATGGGCAGCGTGCTACACTGGGCCGGTCAATCATCAAAGGAAACAGTGAAATGAACCCATCCTTGTCCGGGGTCCTGTTCGGCCTGGCTGCATTTGCCTCCTGGGGCCTGCTGCCAGCCTATTGGAAACAGATGCAGGCCGCAGTGCCGTTTGAGATCCTGTGCCACCGCATTGTGTGGTCGTGTGTGTTTGTGTTTGCCATCCTGTGTTTTCAGAAGCGGGGAAAAGAGGTCACGCAGATATTCAAATCCCCGGGACAGTTGAAAGGACTGATGCTGAGCGGTTCACTGATCGCCCTGAACTGGTTTGTGTATATCTGGGCTGTCAATTCCGGCCGGGTGGTGGAAACCAGCCTGGGATACTATATCAACCCCATGATCAACGTGCTGCTGGGGTTTGCCCTGCTTGGAGAACGGTTCACCCGGTTGCAGTGCATCTCTGTGGGGTTTGCCCTGACCGGGGTGATCTACTCGCTTCTGGCCTATGGCGCGCTTCCCCTGTTCGGCCTGACCCTGGCAGTGACCTTTGCCTTTTACGGCTACTGCCGCAAACGGATCCAGGTGTCCCCCATGTCGGGACTGTTCATGGAAACCCTGATTCTGATGATCCCGGCACTGGGGTATATCTTGTTTCTGATGGGAACCGGCAGATCCCTGTTCTTAAAGGACATCGGCATGAGCCTGTGGATGGTCGGGGCAGGGGTGGTGACCTCTCTGCCCCTGCTGTGGTTCGCTGCGGCAGCCCGGCGTCTCAAGCTGTCCACCATCGGCATTCTTCAGTATCTGGCCCCGTCCATTGCCTTTGTGCTCGGGGTGTTCGTTTACAAGGAACCGTTTTCCATCCACAGCCTGGTCACGTTCGGATTTATCTGGGCCGGGGTCATCCTGTATACCCTGGAATTCGTGAAACACCATCATCCTCGAGAAGCGGGCAGGGGGGCTGTGGCCGAACCGAAGCAAGATCGGGGATGACGCAGTCGGGACGTTTTGGGCAGGGATGACCGGAACTGTGTCAACAAAAAGGGCGTACTCATGCTTTATCGTGAGATAAAAAAAATAATGACCGACTGTCTATCCTCGGGTTTGAATGCATGCGGCTTCCACAGAAAAAAGGCAGCCCCGGTGACGGGAAAATTGATGAAAAACCTGCTGAGGTCGTTTTTTTCTGGGATGAGGTGTGCAATATCGTTGAATTGTGAGCAGGACCATAGATGAATGGGGAGGAAAACAATGTCTTTGGTAAGCAGGTGGGTGGAGCTGGTTTATAAAGTAGCTACGGGAGATTGGAAAGCGAAGGTCATCCTTGCCCCAATTGTCGGGACCCTTTATCTTTCTGTGATTGCCTTTTTTGTCTTTCTGTCTCTTGCTGTTGACCAATGGCTGAGTTTCCCCAGAGTAACCTCCGCCTTAAGCTTGGTCATCGGGTCGTTTTTTATTATATGTGGTATATTTCTCACGCTCGTTTCAACCGCCTTCTTTTTCAGGGCACGGGGGACACCGGTTCCTGTCAACCCCCCGCCAACGCTTGTAACAACCGGCCCATACAGATTTGTTCGCAACCCCATGCTTTCCGGCATTTTCATACAGCTTTTCGGCCTTGGCATTGCTTTGGGTTCATTGTCATTGACGCTGATCTTTACGCCACTATTTATCATCATTAACGTGTGGGAGTTGAAGACGGTCGAAGAACCAGAATTGTTAAAAAGACTGGGAGAACCTTATGCGGAATACAAGAAACAGGTACCGATGTTTTTCCCATGTCAAAAATAAGGGTGGCCATATCTTCCCTGTACTGGCTTTTAAAGTTGAATGCCCCGATAAAAGG
>JAABSS010000360.1 GCA_011390235.1 Desulfotignum sp. | reverse complement strand
CATGCTGGAGGCCCAGTTCAAATCCATCATGCAAAGCGGCAAATTTGCGGCCGGCAGGTATGAGACTGACGGGGCTGGGGACACCCCGCCGGCCATTCTCACTCAGGACCTGGCGGACAAAATCAATGCCGCCGGGTTTGAGGCGACCGCCATCACAGCGGCGGTGGGTTTTGAACAAAAAGCGGTCAAACTTTATGGGGAGCGGGCTGAAACCACCACGGATCCGGAGGAAAAAAAGCTCTACCAGTGGCTGTCGGCCTGGGAACAGACCCATCT
>JAABSS010000372.1 GCA_011390235.1 Desulfotignum sp. | reverse complement strand
ATATTATATTCTTTGTCTCTGCTTTACAGCAAAAAAACAAAGGTGATTTTGGGAGTAGCATGTCACGATTACAGAAAAAAAAACCGGCTGGTGAAAAGAAGAAAAAAAAGGCAGATCCTGAGAAATCACTTGCTGCCAGTCAGGTAGCTGCAAGCCCGCAACAACCGAAGCAGGCCGTGACGGCAGGCGCGCAAAAGGTGAAGCCAGAGAAAAAAGCACCAGGACCAGCAAAGGACACCGAGGGCAATTTTTTTCACAAAGCCCTCGAGTTTTTGCGGGAGGTCAAGGTTGAGCTTAAAAAGGTGACCTGGCCCACACGAAAACAAACAACCGGAACGACCATTGTTGTGATCATCTTTGTATTTGTTGTTGCTGTTTTTCTCGGTGTTTTTGACTACAGCCTTTCAAAGCTTGTTCAGATTGTTTTAACATAACATGGGGAAGGTGACATGTCATTGAAGTGGTATGTGGTCCACGTATATTCAGGCCATGAACAAAAAGTGAAAAAAGCACTTGAAGAAAAAATAGCAGCGGCAAAACATCCTGATAAGTTTGGTGAGATTTTGATACCAACGGAAAATGTTGTCGAGCTGGTAAAGGGGAAAAAACGGGAATCATCCCGCAAGTTTTATCCCGGCTATATTCTTGTGAAAATGTATTTGGATAATGAGACATGGCATATCATCAGTTCTACACCCAAAGTAACCGGTTTTCTGGGTGGTAAAAACAAACCGGCCCCCATCAGTGAGAAAGAAGCCCAGGTTATTTTAGACAAAATGCAGCAGGGCAAAAACAAACCCCAGCCAAAATTTTATTTTGAACCAGGGGATGATGTCAGGGTGGTTGATGGACCGTTTGCAAATTTTAATGGAACAGTGGAAGATGTTTCCCCGGACAAGGAAAAACTCAAAGTGCTGGTGAGCATATTCGGGCGTGCCACCCCAGTTGAGCTGAACTTTATTCAAGTTAGCAAAATTTAATTATTGGTTTAATAGACAGTGAGTTTCAGGAGTAAGTAAAATGGCAAAAAAGATTATGACGCAGATAAAGCTTCAGGTTGAAGCAGGAAAAGCCAATCCATCCCCTCCCATCGGGCCTGCCCTGGGACAGCACGGGGTCAATATTATGGATTTCTGCAAGGCTTTTAATGCAAAGACCGCAAACGACGCAGGCTCCATTATTCCGGTGGTCATTACGGTTTACAAGGACAGATCCTTCAGCTTTATTACCAAAACACCGCCTGCATCAAGATTGCTGCTGGCAGCTGCCAAGCTGTCAAAGGGTTCTGGCGAACCCAACCGGGACAAAGTAGGCAAGGTGACCCGGGATCAGATTGTAACCATTGCAGAAACCAAAAAAGAAGACCTGAACGCCTCAGATATCGATGCCGCCGTGAAAATCATTGAAGGTACCGCAAGAAGTATGGGGATAGAAGTCGTTTAACATTATAGTATAAGAGTGAAAAAAATGCCAAAGCGGAGTAAAAAACATACAGAAGTGCTCAAAAAGATTGACAGAACCGTGCAATACACTCCATTGGAGGCCTTGGAACTCGCAGTTTCTTCAAGCCATGTGAGATTTGATGAAACCGTTGATGTTGCAGTGAGACTCGGGGTTGATCCGCGGCATGCCGACCAGATGGTTCGGGGTACAGTGGTTTTGCCCAACGGCCTTGGTAAAACTGTCACGGTATTGGTATTTGCCAAAGGGGAAAAAGAGCAGGAAGCCCTGGATGCGGGTGCTGATTTCATTGCAACCGATGAGGTGGTGGAAAAAATCAAGGAAGGATGGTTTGGTTTTGACAAAGCCATTGCTACGCCTGATATGATGGGAACGGTAGGAAAACTGGGCAGAATTCTCGGACCCAGGGGTCTGATGCCCAACGCAAAAACCGGCACGGTGACCTTTGAACTAGGAAAAGCCATCCAGGAGCTTAAGGCCGGAAAAATTGATTTCCGGGTGGAAAAAGCCGGTATTGTGCATGCGCCAGTGGGCAAAGTTTCTTTTGGACCGGAAAAACTCACTGAAAATGTCAAGGCATTTCTGGACAAAGTGGTTGCTTTGCGGCCAGCGTCCAGCAAGGGAACCTATTTAAAAACCATCAGTGTTTCATCAACCATGGGGCCGGGAATCAAAGTTGACCCCATGTTGATCAAGTAACTGATACCATAAGCAGTAACCTGTCCCAGACAGTAGGTGCGCCACAAGCGTATAATCGGAATTGCCGGCCTGCCGAGACACAAGATTTTCATTATTTGTTTTGGTTTTGTTGGCACCTTCGAATTTCTAAAGAAAGGAGGTGTAAAAAATGCTGAATATTTCCCAGAAAAAAGAATTGGTGGAACGTCTGGCAAAGCAGCTGGCAGCTGCCCAGATTTCAATTCTTGTCGACTACA
The DNA here is from genome assembly GCA_011390235.1 of Desulfotignum sp. Next base: position 8,616 of record JAABSS010000372.1, on the reverse strand, counting down.
AAGGTATTAATGTCCAGAAAATGACCGATCTTCGGGCCAGTCTCAGGGAAGCCGGGGTGCAGATGGAAGTTGTTAAAAATACCATCTTAAGCCTGGCCTCTCAGAATACTGACTGCGCTTTGATGCAGGAGTTTTTCAAGGGTCCCAGCGCCATAGTTCTGTCTGATACAGATCCTGTGGCACCGGCAAAAATTCTTGTTGATTTTGCAAAAGACAATGAAAAGCTGGAAATCAAAGCCGCTGCTTTCAACGGCAGCCTGTTGGGCGTTGACCAGATAAAAGAGCTGGCCAAAATGCCGTCCAGAGAAGAACTGCTTGGCAAACTGGTCTATACGCTCAATGCGGTACCCACATCGTTTGTCAATGTTCTGGCTGGTGTGCCCAGAGGTTTTGTCAACGTGCTCAACGGCATCAAAGATCAAAAAGACGCTGCCTGATTTTCTTGCAGTATCTTTTTCCATTAATGTTTATACTTAACTGCAATATTTCATATACTTTACGTGTTAATGATTTAGGAGATTAAAATGGCTGATATCACAAAAGATGATGTTATTGAATTCATCGCCAATATGACAGTTCTTGACCTGTCTGAACTGATAAAAGAACTTGAAGAAAAATTCGGGGTAAGCGCGGCTGCTCCGGTTGCCTTTGCCGGCGGTGCCATGCCTGCAGGTGCAGACGCAGGTGCTGCTGAAGAAGAAAAAACAGAATTTGATGTTGTTCTTGAAGCAATCGGGGACAAAAAAATCAATGTTATCAAAGAAGTCAGAGCCATAACCGGTCTTGGCCTTAAAGAAGCCAAAGCACTGGTTGAAGAAGCACCCAAACCTGTAAAAGAGGGTATCCCCAAAGAAGAAGCTGATAAGATCAAAGCACAGCTTGAGGGAGCCGGAGCCCAGGTTTCTGTAAAATAATTTTATAAAGCGGTAAAATATTTTCGCTTTATGCATAAAACCCTGCGCGGGGGTAAGGCAATCGGGCCGTACCTCCGCTTTTACGGTTGGAAAAACTCACTTTTTGGGAGAGATCATGACCGATAGTCTTTTGACGAATAAGCGTATCAGAAAAGAGTTTGGCAGTAAGAGAAAAATTATTGACATTCCCGATTTGATCGGGATGCAGCGCAATTCTTTTGAAAGTTTTCTGCAACGTGAAACCCCGGCCCGGGACAGAGAAGAAAAGGGGCTTCATGCCGTGTTCAAATCGGTTTTTCCCATCAAGGATTTTACCGATACCGCATCCCTGGAATATGTTTCCTATTCTTTTGGCGAAAGCAAACATTCCATGAAAGAATGTATCAGCCGGGGCATGACCTATGATATCCCTGTCAATATCCGGGTACGTCTGGTGGTATATGACCATGACAAGGATACCGGGACCTCCGCCATCCGGGATATCAAGGAACAGGAAATCTATTTTGGCACCATACCCCTGATGACAAGGCAGGGCACCTTTATCATCAACGGTACCGAAAGGGCGGTCGTCAGTCAGCTGCACCGGTCATCCGGCGTATTTTTTGACCATGACAAAGGCAAGAACTATTCCTCGGGCAAAATCATTTACAATGCCAGGATTATTCCGGTACGCGGTTCCTGGATTGACATGGAAATTGACGCCAAGGATATTATCAATATCCGTATTGACAGGCGCCGCAAATTTCCGGTGTCCATTTTGTTCAAAGCCTTTGGATATACCAGTGAAGACATCCTTGATTTTTTCTATAGAAAAGAACGTATGGTTAAGAAAAAAGGCTCGTTTTTTAAGGAGTTTGTTCCTGAAAATCTGGTCCGCCAAAGGGCCAGTTATGATGTGAAATCGCCTGAATCCGGTGATATTGTGGTGAAACAGGGAAGAATTTTTACAAAACGGGCTTTAAAACAACTGGCAGATGAGGGATTGGATTTCATTCCTGTTTCAGATGACGATCTTTTGGACAAGGCTTTTGCCAGAACCCTTTTAGATCCTGAAACCGGTGATGTGCTGTTTAAAGCCGGAGAGCTTATTGCAGAAGATACCTTTGAATTCATGGAAAAAAAGGGCATCAATGATTTTCATATCCTGTATGTGGATTCCAGAAGTTCCGATGCCATGCGCAAAACCCTGGTGAGCGATAAAGTGGATGCAAGGGAAGTGGCGTTAATGGACATTTACCGCCGCCTTCGTCCCGGCAACCCTGCCACCATTGAAGTGGCCCAGGATTTTATCGACCATTTGTTCTTCCGCCAGGCATACTATGATCTGTCCAAAGTGGGGCGGTTGAAAATGAACCACCGCCTGGGTGTGGATACCAAAATTGATGTCAAGACCTTGAGAAAAGAAGATGTGCTGCTCACTGCCGCCACCCTGATCGAACTCAAAGACACCCAGGGCCAGGTGGATGATATCGATCATCTGGGAAACAGACGGGTCCGGGCCGTGGGGGAACTGCTGGAAAACCATTACCGCATCGGACTGATCAGAATGGAGCGCGCTATCAAGGAAAAGATGAGCATGCAGGAAGTGGATGCCATGATGCCCCATGATCTGGTCAATCCCAAGCCGGTTTCTGCAGTGGTCCGGGAGTTTTTCGGCACCTCCCAGCTGTCCCAGTTCATGGACCAGACCAACCCCTTGTCTGAAACCACACATAAACGCCGGCTTTCTGCTTTGGGACCGGGGGGGCTTACCCGGGAACGGGCCGGGTTTGAAGTACGGGATGTGCACCCTTCCCATTATGGAAGGATCTGTCCCATTGAAACCCCGGAAGGACCCAATATCGGTTTGATTGTCTCTTTGTGTACCTACGGCCGGGTGAACGAGTACGGTTTTATTGAAACCCCTTTCCGTCTGGTGGACAATTCAGTGGCCAGCAAGGATATCCGGCATTTGAGTGCATTTGAGGAAAAAGACCATCCCATTGCCCAGGCCAATGCCCCCCTGGACCCGGAAGGACGGTTTATCAATCCCCGGGTGTCTGCCCGGGTGGCGGGTGAATTTGAAATGGTCACCCCGCCGGAAGTCAAATATATGGACGTATCCCCCAACCAGCTGGTATCTGTGTCTGCTGCCCTGATTCCGTTTCTGGAAAATGACGATGCCAACCGGGCACTTATGGGGTCCAATATGCAGCGCCAGGCCGTGCCCCTTATCCGCAGCGAGGCCCCGCTTGTGGGCACCGGTATGGAAAGTGTTGTGGCAAGGGATTCCGGGGTTACCATCGTGGCCGATTATGACGGAATCGTTGTGGATGTGGATGCCAAACGCATTGTGGTCAGAAACGATGACCATGAATCAGGTGGCTTTGAAAAAGCGGTTTCCATTTACAGCTGCAGCAAATTTGTCCGGTCCAATCAAAACACCTGCTTTAACCACCGGCCCATAGTGGAAAAGGGAGAACAGGTGAAAAAAGGCCAGGTCATTGCCGACGGACCGTCCACTGAAATGGGGGAACTGGCCCTGGGTAAGAATGTTACGGTGGCGTTCATGCCCTGGGACGGATACAACTATGAAGATTCCATTCTGGTGAGCGAACGGTTTGTAAAAGACGGGGTGTATACCTCTGTACATGTGGAAGAATTTGAAGTGTTGGCCCGGGATACCAAGCTGGGAAAAGAAGAAATTACCAGAGATATTCCCAATGTCGGAGAAGAGGCATTGAAAAACCTGGATGAAAGCGGAATTATCCGCCTGGGTGCTGAGGTATATCCCGGAGATATCCTGGTGGGTAAAATCACCCCCAAAGGGGAAACCCAGTTGTCACCTGAAGAAAAACTGCTCCGGGCCATTTTCGGTGAAAAAGCAGGTGATGTCAAAGACACTTCTTTGACCGTTCCCCCGGGTGTCAAGGGCAAGGTCATTGATGCAAAGGTCTTTTCACGGCGGGGACTGCCCAAGGACGACAGAACCCGGCTCATCGAGGATGAGGAAATTGAACGTCTGGAAAAAGACAGGGATGATGAAATCCGTATTATTTCCCAGGTGGCCAGAGAAAAGATAGAATCTGTTCTGGACGGCCATACAGTGCTCACCGATCTTGAAAAATCGGGCAAAATCATAGTGAAAGAAGGGCTCAAGATCAAGCCCGGGGTTTTTGACGGCATTCCTGTTTCCTCTCTGGTAAACCTTTCCGTGGAAGATGCCGTGGCCACTGAACGGGCCCAGGTTATTCTGGAACAGGCCCAGGAGCAGATTAAAAAAGCCCGGGACCATTTCAACCGCCAGGTATCCCGGTTTGAAAAAGGAGATGACCTGCCCCCGGGTGTTCTCAAACTCATCAAAATCAGTGTTGCCATGGAACGGGTATTGTCTGTGGGTGATAAAATGGCCGGCCGGCACGGGAACAAGGGCGTTGTTTCCCGGATTTTACGGGTGGAGGACCTGCCGTATTTTGCCGATGGCAGACCGGTTGATATGGTGCTCAATCCATTGGGCGTACCCTCCCGGATGAATGTGGGGCAGATTCTGGAGATTCATCTGGGTCTGGCAGCATTTGGCCTGGGTCAGCAGATCAACGACCTGTTGGAAGAAAAAAAGCTTTCCGAGCTGAGAAACAAGATGAAAAGTATTTTTTCTTTGACCCTCAAGCAGAAAGCAGATGGTATCCCTGATGTGCTGGCCGACAAAATTGACACCATGGACGAACCTGAATTGATTACATTTGCAGACCTTTACAAAAATGGTGTGCACACGGCCACCCCGGTATTTGACGGGGCCACTGAAGATGAGATCAAGGATCTCATTGAAATGTCCGGCTACCTGCGATCCGGTCAATCCACCCTGTATGACGGCAGAACCGGTGAAGCGTTCGACACGCCGGTCACTGTGGGCACCATGTATATGCTCAAGCTCCACCATCTGGTGGATGACAAGCTGCATGCCCGGTCCATCGGTCCCTATTCCCTGGTCACCCAGCAGCCTCTGGGCGGCAAGGCCCAGTTCGGTGGCCAGCGTCTGGGTGAGATGGAAGTCTGGGCCATGGAAGCCTACGGTGCAGCCCATGCCCTGCAGGAATTTTTGACCGTCAAATCCGATGATATGACAGGCAGAACCCGCATGTACGAGAAAATAGTAAAGGGCCAGAGCGTCCTGGAGCCGGGCATGCCTGAATCATTCAGGGTCTTGATTAAAGAACTCAATAGTCTGGGTCTGGATATGAATCTTATAGAAGGCAGCAAATAAGGAGAAAACATTGGACAATATATACGATTTCTTCGCAAAACCAAAAGATCCCAAGATTTATCAGGGAGTGCAGATAAGCCTTGCATCTTCTGACCAGATAAGAGAGTGGTCCCATGGTGAAATAAAAAAACCGGAAACCATCAACTACCGGACCTTCAAACCGGAGCGGGACGGGTTGTTCTGTGCCAAGGTCTTTGGCCCCACCAAGGATTATGAGTGCAACTGCGGCAAATACAAACGCATGAAGCACCGGGGGGTCGTCTGCGAAAAATGCGGGGTTGAGGTTATCCAGTCCAAGGTGAGGCGCGAGCGCATGGCCCATATTGAACTGGCATCCCCGGTCTCCCATATCTGGTTTTTAAAAAGCCTACCTTCCAAGATCGGAAACGCCCTGGATTTGACGTTGAAGAACCTGGAAAAGGTGCTGTATTTTGATTCCTATATTGTGGTTGACCCCAAAGACACCGGGTTGAAAAAATATCAGCTGCTGTCCGATGACCAGTATTATGAAGCCATTGAAACATTCGGAGAAGATTTTGAGGCCGGTATCGGGGCGGAGGCGATTTTAAAACTGCTGGATGAGCTGGATCTGCAGGGCATCCATGACATGCTCAAAGAAGAAATCAATTTTACCAAATCCGTGGCCAAGCAGCAGAAAATGGCCAAGCGACTCAAGGTGATTTCCGCATTCTTGACCTCCGGTATCGAGCCCTCCCGCATGATCATGACCGCCTGTCCCATTCTGCCGCCGGATCTGCGGCCCCTGGTTCCCCTGGAGGGTGGACGGTTTGCCACATCAGATCTCAATGATCTGTACCGACGGGTGCTCAACCGGAACAACCGGCTCAAACGCCTGGTGGATCTCAATGCCCCGGATATCATTGTCAGAAATGAAAAACGCATGCTCCAGGAATCTGTGGATGTGCTGTTTGACAACGGCCGTCACGGCCGGGTGGTTACCGGCACCAACAAGCGGCCCCTGAAATCTTTGAGCGATACTTTGAAAGGCAAACAGGGCCGGTTCCGTCAGAACCTGCTTGGAAAACGGGTGGATTATTCCGGCCGTACCGTTATCACGGTGGGATCTGAACTGCGGCTGCACCAGTGCGGTATTCCAAAGAAAATGGCATTGGAGCTGTTCAAGCCCTTTATCTATAACTACCTGGAACAAAAGGGCCTGGTTTCCACTGTCAAGAGTGCCAAAAAAATGGTGGAAAGAGAGGAAACAGAAGTTTGGGATGCTTTGGAATCAGTGGTCAAGGAATATCCGGTGATGCTCAACCGGGCACCTACCCTTCACCGTCTCGGGTTCCAGGCATTTGAACCGGTGCTCATAGAAGGCAAAGCCATCCAGCTGCATCCTTTGGTATGTCCGGCATTCAACGCGGATTTTGACGGTGACCAGATGGCGGTGCATGTGCCCCTTTCCCTGGAAGCACTGCTCGAAGCCCGGGTGATGATGCTTTCCACCAACAACATCCTGTCCCCGGCCAATGGCCAGCCCATCATTGTGCCCACCCAGGATATTGTTCTGGGTATCTACTATATGACCCGGGCCGTGGCCAGCCAGCAGGGGGCGGGCAGCATTTTTTCCTCCATTGAAGAGGTCAGATATGCCTTTGATGCCGGTGAGCTGGCTTTGCATGCCAAAATAAAGGTCAGGATCGAAGGGGAAATCTATGACACCACCACAGGCCGCATTCTGTTGTGGGAAACTATTCCCGGTGATACCATTCTGGCCCTTAGCCGGATCCGTACCGACGCGCTGGAAGACTGTCAAGCTGCCCTGGCAGAGTTGAAATCCGGAAATTCCTTTGAAAATGTTCTCCAGAAGTATGCAGATGAGGAAATTAAAAAGACCGGGGGCAAAACAGATCTTATGACCCGCAAGGAATTCAAGAACCTTTTTCAGGTGTCGGATGTGGTTGTGGAACAGCTGTTCGGCCTGAAACAGGAACAGTTTACCGATGTGCGGATGGTGGGGGAAAAATATACTATCTTTAAAGTGGATGAGCGTAGAACCACCCTTCCTTTCAAACTGGTCAACAAACTCATGGACAAAGGGTCCATTGTCAATTTGATTGACTATGCCTACCGGAATATCGGGCTCAAGGAAACGGTTATTCTGTCCGACCGGCTCAAGGATATCGGTTATAAATATTCCACCCTGGGCGGATTGTCCATCTGTGTGGATGACATGATCATACCGGACCAGAAATGGGATATTGTTGCCGCGGCGGAAAAAAATGTCCTGGATATCAAAAACCAGTATTCTGAAGGGTTGATCACCCAGGGGGAAAAATACAATAAGGTGGTGGATATCTGGGCCCAGGCCACCGATGACATTGCCAATGCCATGATGGATGTCATGAAAAACCCCAGCGGCGCCAAAAATATCGAGGCCCTGGAAGGGCTCAACGCCATATATGTCATGGCGGATTCAGGTGCCAGGGGATCCAAGGACCAGATGCGGCAGCTGGCCGGTATGCGTGGTCTCATGGCCAAGCCCTCGGGAGAAATTATTGAAAACCCCATCACCGCGTGTTTCAGGGAAGGGTTGTCCGTTCTGCAGTACTTTATCTCCACCCATGGTGCCCGAAAAGGTCTGGCAGATACCGCACTCAAAACAGCCAACTCCGGGTATCTTACCCGGCGGCTGGCAGATGTGGGCCAGGACTGCACCATTATAGAAGAAGACTGCGGCACCATCAACGGCATCGAAGTGGAGGCCCTGTATGAGGGGGGGGAAATTATCCAGACCCTGGGGGAACGTATTCTGGGCCGGGTGATCCAGGAAGATGTCAAAGATCCGTATTCTGATGATTTCATTGTGGGTATTGATACGGAACTTACAGAAGCCCATGTGACCAAAATTGAATCAGCCGGTGTGCAGAAGGTGAAAATCCGTTCGGTATTGACCTGTAATTCAAAGCACGGCGTGTGTTCCCGTTGCTACGGCCGGGACCTGGCCCACGGCGACACTGTGGAAATCGGTCAGGCCATCGGCATTGTAGCGGCCCAGTCCATTGGTGAGCCCGGCACCCAGTTGACCATGCGGACCTTTCACATCGGCGGTACCGCTTCCCGGAAGGTTGAGGTGGCGGAAGTCAAGGCACGGGTGGGGGGAATTCTTACCTATAACGAAAATCTTCAGACCGTTACCACGGCGGCAGATGAAATCATTGTCATGAACCGCAAAGGCGGCGGGGTAACCATTGTGGGGGAAGACGGCAGGGAACGGGCCAAGGAAAACGTGATTTACGGCGCCACCCTGCATTTGAAAAACGGGGTGCCCATCGAGCCCGGTGATATCATTGCCAGCTGGGATCCCTTTACCACCCCCATCATCACCGAGGTTTCCGGCAGGGTCAGGTTCGCTGACATCGAGATCGGCAACACGGTCCAGGAACAGATCGATCCGGTCACCGGCAAGGTCAGCCGGACCATTACAGAAGGCAA
>JAABSS010000359.1 GCA_011390235.1 Desulfotignum sp. | reverse complement strand
GATGATCTGGTCAAGCAGATAGAAACCAAAACCTGACGACCATTTGCGGATTACCTGTCCCCCTGGTAGGGATACCAGTCAGACTCCCTGAGCCGTTCCACTTTCAGGGTGAGGATTTCACAGGTCAGGGTGTTGAAAACAATTTTACGCCCCAGCTCTCCGCCGACATCCTCTGATACGATGCGGATTTGTTTTTGCCTCAGCATATCTTTGGCGATATGGTAATTTTGTTTTCCCACATCATGGGTACACACATCTGTGTTATTGGCACCGCCGAAAATCTGGGCTTCCAGGTGATCGGGATCTGAGCCTTTCTGGATCATCATCCGGACCAGGGTAATCACGGCGATATTGCCGTATATGGCAGTGGTTTTTTCCCGGCTTTCAGCAATCGGAAACAAAAAATGGTTCATTCCCCCGGTTTTGCGTTTTTTATCATAGAGGCTCACTGAGACAGATGATCCCAGAACCGTTGAAATAACCGTGGGTTTTTCCGGCAGATAAATATATCCGGGCTTGAGAAAATAATCCCGGGTAACCAGTTTTTCAGAATTGTTGTCCATATCCTTTTTCTTTGCCCTGTCTTTCAGTATATAACATCTAAAGCCGGTGCTTGCCAATAAATAAAGGCTGTGGTATGAAGAAACCTTACATTGCAGGCAGACAACACCGGCTTATACCACAGCTATACCAGGGCACCTTACAAGGGGCAGTAATGGGTAACCATTTTCCAGACATCTGTATCGGGCATTTAAAAATTGTGGACCACCTGCTTTTGGGCATGGCTGCTGCAGATCACCCCGGGGGGGATGATCGCTCGCCCTGGCGGCTTGTTCCGGTCCCCATGAACACCTGGGATGAGGTCTGTGACAAATTGGGAAACGGGACCATTCAGGGCGCATTTATCCCCACTCCCCTTGCCCTGGAACTGTTTGCCTCAGGCATGGACATCCGGTTTCTCATGTTTGTTCACAGATCCGGCAGTCTCATGGTCAAAAACCGGAAAATCGGAATCCATTCTCTGTCTGACTTCAGGGGAAGATCGGTTTTGATTCCAGAACAATTTTCCATCCAGGCCATACTTTTGCACAAATTATTTGCCGATGCCGGTCTGGTTTTAGGCCCCCATGACCAGAATGCTGCTGATGCTGCCTGGGAAATTGTCCCCCCATACCTTATGCCAAAAATGCTTCTGGCAGAAAAAGATATGGGGGTTGATGACATGGCCATCGGCGGGTGCATGGTACCGGAACCCTTTGGCAGCCTGGCAGTTCAGCAGAATCAGGCTGATCCGGTCTGTATTTCAGACAGTCTCTGGAAAGACCATCCCTGCTGCGGCTTTGTGGCCACCCGGCATTTTTTACAAACATCTCCTCAGATTGCCGAATCCCTGGTGAAACTTTTTTTTACAGCTGCCCGACACTTGGAAACCAAAAACATATTGGAAAAGGCTGCCCTTGCTGCCGGCTTTCTTGCACAGGATCAAGCCTTTATGCAATCTGTGCTTACCCGCAGCAGAATAAGTTTTATCCCGGAAAAGCTGATGCCTGATACTGCCGCCATTGACATGATGCAGACCTATATGGCTGATGCCATGAAAATTCTGCCCCGAAAAGTTGATCTGAACATATTTGTGGACAAAACCCGGGCACAAACCGCCTTAACGGAAGCACGCATTGCAGATTGATATTGAAAAAATAACCAAGACCTATGCGTATGACGGAAAACCCGGGCATGTGGTCTTAAAGGATATTTCCTTTGCCATTGCACCTGGTGATTTTGTTATCATTCTGGGAGAATCCGGGTGTGGCAAAACCACTTTGCTCAACCTTCTGGCCGGTCTTGAACTGCCGACCAAAGGCTGTATCCGGGCAAATGGTGACATCATAACCGGGATCCATCCATCCCGGTCCATGCTCTTCCAGCAGCCGGCCCTGCTGCCCTGGCTCACTGTGTGGGAAAACGTGGCCTATGGCTGTAAAATAAGAAAGGATACAAAAAAACTGGATTACCGGGTCAACCAGTTTCTGGAAATCATGGGTCTGGCCGGATTTGCCGATTCCCGTCCCAGCCGGCTGTCTTTGGGCATGGCCCAGCGGGTCTGCCTGGCCAGGGCTTTGGTGGGACATCCCAGGGTACTGCTGCTGGATGAGCCATTTGCCTCTTTGGATACCTTTACCCAGGCCCATATCCAGGAAGAACTGGTGAACCTGTGGCTGTCGGAAAATTTCACCGCGGTCTTTGTGACCCATGATATTGATGAGGCCATTTACCTGGGCAACAAAATCATTCTTCTGGCCGGAGATCCAGCCAATATCACAGACATATTCGCGGTTACCGAAACCTATCCCAGAGACAGAAATCACCCCCGGTTCAAGGAGATCCGGAACAGTATCCTGGACCGGTTTAAAAACGCCTACCTGGCCAAAAGGACCTTGTTGTAACATGGACTGCCCTACCAGCAAAAGCCTGCCGCCTTTCATGACCCGGCGCCAATTTTTATACACCGCTGCAACCGCCGGTTCCGGTCTCGTACTCAGGTCCCCCGTCATTGCAAAACAGGTGCCCCTGCGCCTGGGATATCTGCCCATCACCGATGCAACCCCCCTTCTGGTAGCCCATGGACTGGGATATTTTTCCCAGGAAGGGCTGGATGTTGAACGTCCCGTTATGGTGAGATCCTGGAACATACTCACTGAATCTTTTCTGGCCGGAAAATTTGATATCACCCATATGCTTTTTCCCATTCCGGTATGGATGCGGTTCAAACAAAACCTGCCGGTGCGTGTACTGGCATGGGACCACACCAACGGCAGTGCGGTAACCGTGCGGGGGGATTCAGCCATCAGGAATTTTGCAGATCTTGGGGGAAAACAGGTGGCGGTACCCTCCTGGTATTCCATGCACAATCTGGTGCTTCAACTGGGGTTGAAGACACAGGGCCTGACCCCGGTGATCCAGCCCCAGTCAGCGCCCCTTGCCCCCCATGAAGTCAATCTGTTTATTTTGCCCCCTCCGGACATGCCCACAGCCCTTCTGGGAAAAAAAGTGGATGCCTTTATCGTGGCAGACCCTTTCAATGCCCTGGCTGAGCAACGGTTCAATGCCAGGATCATGCGGTATACCGGAGATATCTGGAAAAACCACCCCTGCTGTGTCATTGTTGCGGCCCAGCCGTTCATTGACCAGCACCCGGTGGTGGTGCAAAAAGCCATGAATGCCATTGTCCGGGCCCAGGCCTGGTGCCGGAAAAACCCCAACGAAACCGCCCATCTTTTAAGCCGTGACGGAGAAAGGTATCTGCCGGTTTCCCAGGAGGTGCTGCGCAGGGTTTTTGCGCCCCCTGATCCAGCCCGGCTGGTGCATCCTGAATGGGATGTTCCGCGCATTGATTTTCAGCCTTTTCCCTTTCCCTCGGCCACCCGGTTCCTCATCGACCAGATGAAAACCACCCGGGTGGAAGGAGATACCGCATTTTTGTCAGCACTGGATTCCGGCCGGGCAGTCCAGGACCTGGTGGATGACCGGTTTGTATTACAGGCCATGGATGAAACGGGGGGAATGGCGCCTTTCTGCGACTGCAATATGGACTTACCCTATACAAGAGAAGAAACCGTTGAAATCATCTGACCGCCACACATACCATAACCCCAGGCAAATGGGACTTAATGTGTTTTTTATGCCCCGCAAATTTGGATTTCGCTATGAAATGATGGGACTTGCCCTTTTTGCTGCTGCCTGGGTACTGGTATCTTATATTATATTTTCCCGGCCCCAGTTCAGCCAGTTCCAGGGATTTTTGCCCGGTCCCACCTTCAGGGCTCTGATTTCGGCATTTGCAGATGAACGGTTCTGGCTGTCGGTATTCACCAGTCTGCGCCGGATCGTGGTGGGCATTTCCCTGGCTGCTTTTTTTGGCATTCCCATAGGTATCCTGGTAGGATTTTATCCCAGGGTCCAGGGACTGTCTTATTCCGCTATTCAGTTTGTGCGCATGATCAGCCCCTTGTCCTGGATGCCCATTGCCCTGCTTTTGTTTGCCAGCTTTGAATCAGCGGTATATTTTTTGATTGTAATGGCCACCATTTGTCCTGTAATATTGAACACCACCATAGGGGTGCGCAATATCAATCCCCAGTGGATAAAAATGGCCATGAATCAGGGAGCCGGCAACTATCAGCTCATCCGGACCATCGTCATTCCCGCTTCTGTGCCCCATATGCTCACCAGCCTGCGGCTGGCGCTGGGAGTGGCGTGGATTGTGCTGGTCCCGGCAGAATTTTTGGGGGTGTCCAGCGGTCTGGGATACCTGATCAATGATGCCCGGGACACCATGGAATATGACAAACTCATGGCCATGATCATTGCCATCGGCATCCTGGGATTTACCCTGGACCGGCTGTTTCAAAAACTCCAGAAAACATTGCGATGGTCATGGAATGAATAATGATGACAACTTATAATGATTATACATAAAAACCTTAAGGAGTATTTCAATGGCGGTAAACCCTGACATTAAAATTGTTGTGGCGGATGATTCAGGCACTATGCGCATCATGTTCAAGCAAATCCTTGCCAAAGCCGGGTATACCAACCTTGTGATGGCGGTCAACGGCGTGGATGGTCTGGAAAAAGTGAAAACTGAAAAACCGGATCTTGTGATCAGTGACTGGAACATGCCCCAGATGGATGGTCTCGAATTTTTACAGGCCCTCCGCAAATTAGATGAATTCAGGGACCTGCCCTTTATAATGGCCACAGCCCAGGCTGACAAAGGCCAGCAGATAGCCATAGCAGAAGCCGGGGGCAATGGACATGTTCCCAAACCCTTTGACGAAGAGCAGATCGGCCAGGCCATTGCCCGTGCATTTTCCGGTGATTCCGGTGAATCACAGAAAACTTTCACCCGGAAAAAACAAAGAACCATCATGGGAGACCGGGTGGAATTGAATGTGGCCCATATCCAGATCACCGACCATCTCGCCCTGGGGGCACTGAAGCACAGAATTGATACCGGAGATGTGGAACCCGGGCATTTTGATCTGACCACCAGCCTGAAAGCCGGGTGGAATCCCATTCAGGAGGGGCTGGAATCAGGAGAAATCGACTGTGCCTTTGTACTGGCGCCCATTGCCATGGACCTGTTTGCCTACGATTCCCCCATCCGTCTGGTATTGTTTGCCCACAAGAACGGCAGTACCTTTGTCAGATCCCGCCACTATGACCACAGGTTTGATTCCCTCCAGAGTTTCTACAAATACAAGGTTGTGGATATTCCCCATAAAATGTCCATTCACCACATGCTGGCCCATAAATTCCTCAAAGAGCTGGGGCTTAAACCCGGGGTTCCCGGTAAAAAAGCCATCAATGTCAGGTTTGAGGTGGTACCACCGGTTAAAATGCCACAGATCATGAAGGAAAATGAGGACGTGGCAGGGTTTATGGTTGCCGAACCGGTTGCCACCAAAGCCATTGCCGCCCAGATAGGGGATCTGGAATTCTATTCCGCCAGCCGCTGGGACAACCATCCCTGCTGTATCGTGGCCATGCAGGAAGATTTTATCCAGAAGCATCCTGATGCAGCCCAGGAATTTGTATCCCTGCTGGTGGAAACCGGTGAATATATAGAAGATGACAAAAGCCGTGCAGCGCGCATTGCTGTGGATTTTTTAGATCCCCAGGGCACCCTGGGACTTAACCCGGAGGTATTGAAAAATGTGTTTTCCCAACCCCAGGCCATACGGTGGGACGGCCTTTATCCCGAGGCCGAAGGTCTGGACAAAATTCAGCGGTACATGCATGATATAATGGACATCGGCAAAATCATAGATCTGGAAAAATTCATTGAAACCCGTTTTGCCAATACCGCATACAACATTTAGATGCAAGGAGTCATATCCATGAAAATCACTGATCCGCAAGTCATTAAAAACGGAGAAAATGATCTGATTGCATCAGTGCAGGAAAATCTTGATCAAAAAATTGTTAAAAAAATCATCGCTGATCGTATGGCGCAGACAGAGCTTGTGTCAAAGGGCGGACAGATTGTGGTTCATGACAATCAGGTGGCATTTCGCATGGATTTTGATCTGCAACTAAGCGGCAGCCTCCTGTTTGACCGTCAGGGAAACTATATTCCGGATGAAACCGGGCTGCAGACACCCGGTGACAAAGATGTGGAAAATGACACCCGGTCACTGGAAACAGCCGATCCTGAATTTTTGCAGTCAGAACCTGATACTGATGAAGACCTTGCCCGGGCTGAACTGGATCAGGAACTGCATGCTTCTTCCACCTCATCTTCTTTGACGGCCCTTGATGATGAACCGGGCAGCCTGGATGACGGGGAACCGGAAAATACCGATTTAAGCCGAGATGATCTGGATGACGACAATCTGGAATTTGAGGCAGACCTGGATCTGGAAGAAGACAATGACCAGGAAGACATGCTGGATGAGGATATCAATGATATCCTCAAAGAAAGCCGCGAGTTCTGGGAAGAAAAAAAAGATGAATAAAAAAACAATCCCTGTTCCGACGGGCATCTTCCGCCGGCACAGGGGTTTTTATTCATACATCTGAGATCAGATTTTTATAAACATTCATGCCCTGGCGGGCACAACAAAAATGAAAGCTTTTAGCCGTTAGCCGTCAGGTATTGGCTTAACACTTAAAACTTAAAACTTTCACATTAATATCTGTAATGGTCTGATTTAAAAGGGCCATTTTCCGGAATACCTAAATAGTCTGCCTGTTCTTTGGTCAACTTTGTCAAAGTCACGGACAGATTCTTCAAATGCAGCCGTGCCACCTCTTCATCCAGTTCCTTGGGCAAAGTATATACCTTATTTTCCAATTTTTCCGAAGCCAGTTTGATCTGTGCCATGGTCTGATTGGAAAAGCTGTTGCTCATGACAAAACTCGGGTGTCCGGTGGCGCATCCCAGATTCACCAGGCGGCCTTCTGCCAGAACAATAACAGAGCGGCCTGATTCCAGTACCCATTTATCCACCTGGGGTTTGATGTTGATACGTTCGGCCCCGGGGTTTTCGGTAAGATAGGCCATTTCGATTTCATTATCAAAATGGCCGATGTTGCAGATAATGGCCTCATCTTTCATTTCGGCAATGTGATCACCTTTGATGACATGGTAATTGCCGGTGGCTGTCACAAAAATATCTCCCCGGGAAGCTGCCTGTTCCATGGTCACCACCTCATACCCTTCCATGGCTGCCTGCAAAGCACAGATGGGATCGATTTCCGTGACCAGAACAATGGCGCCATACCCTTTCATGGAGGCGGCACAGCCTTTTCCCACATCCCCGTACCCGGCAATCACCACGGTTTTTCCGGCAAGCATCACATCTGTTGCCCGCTTGATGCCGTCAGCCAACGATTCCCTGCACCCGTAAAGGTTGTCGAATTTGGACTTGGTAACCGAATCATTAACATTGATGGCTGGAAACAGGAGTTCGTTTTTCGCTGCCAGCTGGTACAGCCGGTTGACACCGGTGGTGGTTTCCTCGGACACCCCTTTTATGGCATCGGCAATACGGCTCCACTTTTCCGGATCCTGTGCCTGGGATACCCGCAGACGATCCATGAGGCAGCGTTCATCTTCGCTGTGGGTGGACCGGGACAAAAGGGAGGGATCTTTTTCCACCTTTACTCCCTGGTGCACATACAAGGTGGCATCTCCGCCGTCATCAACGATGAGATCCGGACCGCTGCCGTCAGGCCATATCAATGCCTGTTCCGTGCACCACCAGAATTCCTCCAGGGTTTCACCCTTCCAGGCAAACACGGCGGCAGACCCTTTTTGGGCAATGGCTGCAGCTGCATGGTCCTGGGTGGAAAAAATATTGCAGGATGACCACCTGATATCAGCCCCGAGTTCATACAAGGTGTCTATGAGCATGGCTGTCTGGATGGTCATGTGCAGGCTGCCCATAATTTTCAGGCCCTTAAAGGGTTTTTCAGGGCCATATTTTTCCTGAATCGCCATCAGCCCCGGCATTTCCTTTTCAGACAACTGCATGTCCTTGAACCCTTCTTCGGCAAGATTGATATCCTTGACCTTGTACTTTAATGATAAATCAAGATCGATGTAAGATTGATCTTTTGTTTTTTGTAGCATTATTACACTCCTTGAATTTGCTTGAATTCTTTTATAAATAATTAATTTTCAATAAAAAAAGGCTGCCGGAACCGGACGGTTTCAGAAAATAAAAAAGGCTGCCCTGTTGGTGTCTGCGGCTAGAGTCCGGCCAGTTCGCGGATCTGATCAGCCCTGTCTGTTCTTTCCCAGGTAAAATCAGGATCTTTGCGGCCGAAATGACCGTATGCTGCGGTTTTCCGATAAATAGGCCGCAAAAGATCAAGGGCTTGAATAATGGCTGCCGGTCTCAGATCAAAAACCTCTCTGACGATTTCCACCGCTCTTTTTTCAGCAATTTTGCCCGTACCCATGAAATCCACCATCAATGAAACCGGTTCTGCCACACCGATGGCATATGCCACCTGGACTTCGCATTTGTCAGCAATGCCCGATGCCACCAGGTTCTTGGCCACATACCGTCCCATGTAGGAGGCGCTTCTGTCCACCTTTGACGGATCTTTTCCCGAAAAACACCCGCCCCCGTGACTGCCCTGGCCCCCGTAGGTATCCACGATAATTTTACGCCCGGTCAGACCGCAGTCTCCCATGGGGCCGCCGACCACAAACCGGCCTGTGGGATTGACAAAAAACCGGGTATCGCCATCCATCATCTCCTTGGGAATGATTTTCCGGATAACTTCCTTGACCACCGCGTCTTTCAGGTCTTCATAGGTCACATCATTGGTATGCTGGGTGGAGATCACCACCGCATCCACCCGCTCAGGCTTGCCGTTTTTATATTCAATGGTCACCTGGGATTTGCCGTCAGGCCGCAAAAAATCCAGTGCACCGTTTTTTCTGACCTGGGTCAGCCGTTTGGTGAGTTTGTGGGCAAAAAGAATGGGCATGGGCATGAGTTCTTCGGTTTCATTGGTGGCATACCCGAACATGAGCCCCTGGTCCCCTGCTCCCTGTTCTTTATGCAGGCCGGCCCCCTGGTCCACTCCCTGGGCGATATCAACTGACTGCTGGTCAATAGTGGTAATAACAGAGCATGTCTTCCAGTCAAATCCCATGGTGGATGAATTATACCCGATGTCACGGATGGTGTTTCTGACCACTTCGGGAATATCCACATAGCAGTCAGTGGTAATTTCTCCGGCTACCATGGCAAGCCCTGTGGTAACAAGGGTCTCGCAAGCGACCCGGCAGTTTTTATCCTCTGCCATGATGGCATCCAGGATGCTGTCTGATATGGCGTCTGCCACTTTATCAGGATGGCCTTCGGTTACGGATTCAGATGTAAACAAAAAAGTTTGATTTTCTGACATTTCATGCTCCTTTTTAAAATGTGATAAAAATTATTGTAATGTCATGCGTATATTTTGGTTAATAACCGTGATTTAGACTTACCCTTATACCGGCATATTCATCATTTGTCAATAGTTACCCAGAAATATATCAAGATATGTTCATATTTTGCTAAGAATATGAGAAAACACTTGACAACGGCCTGGAATTTTCTATGCTGGGAACAAACAATCTAATTTTTTGGAGACATTTTATGACCCAGCAATACGATAAGCGGATTACCGGTATCGGATCCGCCCTGGTGGACATCCTCATCAATGAAACAGATGATTTTTTAAAATTATTCGGTAAAAAAAAGGGGGGGATGACCCTGGTGGAGGCAGCTGATATTGACGACATCCTGGCAAAAACCAATGAAAACCCTGTCATTGTTACAGGGGGGGCGGCATGTAACACCATTAT
>JAABSS010000357.1 GCA_011390235.1 Desulfotignum sp. | reverse complement strand
CGCCACATTGGTGGATACAATGATTTTTCTGCCCGGGGTCCGGGAAAACACTTTGGCCTGTTCTTTTGCCGACAGTCTTGCAAACAGAGGAAGGATGGTGACACCGGGATGCTGTTTTCCCCGTATCAGTTCCATGGTCTCACCTATATCCTGTTCCGTGGGCATGAAAATGAGCATGTCCCCTGACCGGGTTTCAGACAAAAGAGAATGGGCGGCCTCTGCTGCTGCCTCCACATACCCCTGGTCTTCAGGGTTCTGCTTGTCCCCGGTTTCCCCCAGGATGGGCTGATAAATGGTTTCAACAGGAAACATGCGGCCGGAGACTTCAATTATGGGGGCCTGGTCAAAGGCATCGGAAAATTTCCGGGTATCGATGGTGGCGGAGGTGATGATCAGTTTCAGATGCTTTCTTTTTTTTATCAGGCGGCGCAGGATCCCCAGGGTAAAATCGATATTCAGGCTGCGTTCATGGGCCTCATCCACAATAATGGTGTCATAGCGTTTCAAAAGAGGATCCTGCTGGGTTTCCGCCAGCAGGATGCCGTCTGTCATCAGCTTGATGCAGGCCCCGGCCGGGGCCTTGTCATCGAACCGGATCTTGTATCCCACAGACTGTCCCAGGGGTTGCCCCAGTTCAAAGGCAATACGTCTGGCCACATTTATTGCGGCGATGCGCCGGGGCTGGGTACAGCCGATCATGCCCCGGGTGCCGCAACCGGCTGCCAGGCAGCATTTGGGGATCTGGGTGGTTTTGCCGGATCCGGTTTCCCCGGATATGATCACCACCTGGTTGTTTTTTACGGCATCAACAATTTCATCTTTTCTGGCAGTGACCGGCAGATCCGGCATAAAATTCAGGTGTTCCGGATGGTTGTAGCGGTGCTGGGATCCTTTTTTTTTTGTTGGTTCCGGTTTTTTCCGGCGGGTGTCAGTTGTTTTTTGCATGGTTTATGGGAATACGATATTGTTTTGCAGTATCATTGTAATAAATATAATTGGGCCGGGCTTTCCGGTTAAGGCTATACAATGTCCAGCGCCATTCAGGGCAGTTGCATCCTTAATCTTCTATTTTGGACAAGCCCGTTGGCGGTTCTGGATCAGGACTGTCAGAGCCCCAAGGATCTCAGGCCGGATCCAGAACCGCCAACGGGCGGGCTGCTTTGCCAAATGGACGGATCTATAGTAAAAACAATTGTCCTGAAATGCATACTAGCACAGGGACACAAAATGTCAAATTCTTAAACCGGGCAGGCAATTTTTCTTGACATGGTCCCCGGAATAGGAGAAAAAAGAAACTGCTTTAAAATGAGGGTATTAAAAAACAGGGTGTAAGAGATTAAACAGATCGCGTAAATGATAAATCCACAGACAGAGGGGGTAAGGAAAATAATATGACAGATACGCCAATAAAAATCGGGGGCGGCAGAAAAAGCGTCTTTAAAGATAAGGTAATGAAACTGCTGCCTGAGGGCGGCAATCTTAATGCCTGCCTGACATGCGGGGCATGTGCATCAGGATGCCCGGCCACAGGGCTTGAGGGAATGGACCCCAGAAAATTTCTGCGTATGGCTGCTTTGGGTATGGATGAAGAAATTCTGAGCAGCAACTGGGTATGGATGTGTTCCATGTGTACACGGTGCATGTATGTCTGCCCCATGCAGATCAATATTCCCCAGCTGGTGTTCAATGCCAGGAGCACCTGGAATAAAGAAGACAAGCCCAAAGGCATCATCGGTTCCTGTGACATGGCCTTGAAGAATGACACCTGTTCCGCCATGGGGGCCAATGAGGAGGATTTCCAGTTTGTGGTGGAAGATGTGCTGGAGGAATACCAGGAGGCACAGCCGGAATTTGCAGACATGACAGCAGATGTCAATCGGGAAGGGGCCTATTATTTTCTGAACCAGAACTCCAGAGAACCGGTAACCGAGCCGGATGAAATGGTGCCTTTATGGAAAATCATGCACCTGGCAGGCGCTGACTGGACTTATGGAACCAAGGGCTGGGCTGCTGAAAACTACTGCCTGTTTGCCGCAGATGATGAGAACTGGGAAAAAATTGTCCGAACCAAGGTGAAAGCAGTGGAGGATCTGGGCTGTAAAGTCTGGCTCAACACCGAGTGAGGGCACGAACTCTTTGCAGTCCTGGCAGGACTGAAAAAATTCAACATCCCTTACAACTTTGAAATCAAATCCATTATTCAACTGTATGCCCAGTGGATCAAGGACGGCAAGCTCAAGCCCTCTTCGGACTGGAACAAGGAACGTAAGATAAAATTCACGGTCCAGGATCCCTGCCAGCTGGTGAGAAAGACCCTGGGCGATCCGGTAGCCGAAGACCTGCGGTATGTGGTCAGGGCGGTTGTGGGTGAAGAAAATTTTATTGACATGACCCCCAACCGGTCCAACAACTTCTGCTGCGGCGGCGGCGGCGGGTATCTCCAGTCTGGATTTCAGGAGCAGCGCCGGGCCTACGGCCAGACCAAGGCCAACCAGATCCTGGCCACCAAGGCAGGTTACTGCATCACCCCGTGCCACAACTGCCATGCCCAGGTCCATGACATGTCAGAGGTGAACGAGCATGCCTGGGAAACCGTGCATCTGTGGACCCTGCTGTGCCTGTCCCTGGATGTTCTGGGACCCAATGAACGCGAATACCTCGGGGATGACCTCAAAGAGGTGAACGTGTTCCATCCGGAATCTGCCATGTAGAGAAAAGAAAAGTGGGGTCAGGCTT
>JAABSS010000356.1 GCA_011390235.1 Desulfotignum sp. | reverse complement strand
GACCGCTCCCACAGCCATGAAATTTGTTTCCAGAGCAATGCCCCCGGGCAGGGAAGTCCGCAGTATGGGAAGATACGACAGGCAGAGTCTGGATAGCTCCAGTCTGCTGGTCTCCCCGCTTCCCTGGCCCACATAGGTTAACATCAACCCGCTAATTTCTGCTGACTTTTGGGCTGCGTGCATGGCTGCAGTCAGATTTTCACGATACACCGCATCAGCCGGAGAATCCTCCAAGGCCATTTCCAGATTGCCCATTACCACATTGAGCTGATTATTGAAATGGTGGGCAATGGCACCGGCCATGCGGCCCAGGCTTTCGGTTTTCCGGGCATGGTGGAGCTTTTTTTCCAGGGCAATATGTTCTTCCTGGGTTTTTTCAAGCTGCCGGGTTCTTTTTTTTATCAATGATTCAAGATTTTGGCGGTGCTGTTTCAATACCGTGTTTTTGGTCTGTAATTGTTCTTTTTGCCAGAGATTTTCCATGCTAATGGAGATAGTATTCGAAAAATTGCTGATAAACGGGGCATAGGGAGAAAACAAGTCCGGATCTTCTATTTCAATAATCAGAAAACCAAAAAACCGGGCAGATGTATTCAAAAAATAGATTTCATGCTTTTCCCTGCCGTCGAACCGGCACACCAGTCCTTTACCAGAACAGACAGAAGGGGATACGATATCACAGCCATCACAGAAGTCGGGCAACAGATCTCCTGACGGGCGTGGTTCCCCGCAAATGCAGATGCTGCAACTGACGACTCCGGGAATCTTTTTCAGTGCCCGGGCGGAAAAGTCTCCAATTTTTTCGTTGGAGGGAAACACATGAAAGATATTTTCCGCCGCAGAAAGCTGGCCGATGATTTTGATATTTGCATGCATATCCACCCCCCTGAAATTCTTTAATTCACCGCATGTTACACTGAGCCAAAAAACTCCTCCGGGGTTATATAATATGGGTTGTGCACCACCTGTCCGTGAACAATCATATATGGATGCACTTCAAGACACTTGAGGATGGTAGCCCCGTCAAACCGGTTGGCATCATACTGGCAGACAGCGGTTACCGGATGCGTAGTAACAACCACATTGACCAGTGATTCATATTCCATCAGGCGCTCTGAACCAGGCAGGTTTTTCAAAGCCCACCCCATCTCGCCGCTGACACGGCAATGGGGATAGCCCTGTTCCACAGACTGACTATAAAAGTCCCGCAGCATTGCCAGCATTCTGTCAGGGACAAAGGTGTCGTCCGGGCAGTAGGTTTTTTGGGCCTCAGCTGTTGTGAATGCGGCATTCAGTTTTTTCTGCGGTATGGTGATATCCATTTCTTCCAGCCAGGCATACACATCCATGGGGGCGATGTTATCAACAAAATAGGCCACTTTCTCTCCGGTTTTCAGCCCTCCCTCCAGGAATTTTGTTATGATTTTGCGGCGTTCTGTCTCATCATTGTAAATAAGACACATGTGCGTGCCTGCAGGATAGGCTTTGTTGTCAAACCCCAGAGATATGGTTCCGTCATTTTTCATAACAATCTCCTTTCTTCATTCTTGCCGGCCTTAAAACATGGTTTAAAGATTGATACCAGGATAGTATTTTTCAGCACATTCCCTGCAGCTAATACATACGGGTACCGAACCCATCCCAACAATTTACGATATCAGATTCCGGGCTGTTTTGGTATGCTTTATTTCTAACTGTTGAACCGGACAAACTCGAAAACAGGCTATTTCCCCTGTTCCGCTTCCAGAATTGTTTTGACAGCAGACAAAAGAACAGTCCTTTCAACCGGCTTTTCCAGAACGGCTTTTGCACCTGCTGCACAGGCTATGCTCAGGTAATCCTGTGGCGAATTAAATCCACCGCCGGATATAGCAATCACAGGTACGGCCGGATTTTTTTTTCTCATTTCCATGATTATTTCAATGCCTTCTTTTTCAGGCATGATAATATCTGTAATAACAAGATCAAAAGGTATTTCTCTGAACAGCTTCATCCCCTCTTCGCCACCTGAAGCTGTTTTGACCTTAAATCCCTCCCGTTCAAGCATCTTTTCAAGCAAAAATCTGACGGGGGCTTCATCATCAATAACCAGAATATGTTTCACAGGATTTTTCCTTTTTTAAGCTATCCCTTTTTCCGTTACATATTGAAGACGTATTCAAATTGTCTCAGCGTTGTATAAGATCTTTTCTTTCCAACAGAGCCAACAAGAATCATGTAACGTTTCCAAAATCAACTGTCACCACGCTTAACCAGATGGAGTTCAAGACCAAGGCTGTTGAGCAATTCAAACACTTTCCCCAGTTGTGCGGTTGCTTTGCCCTTTTCAAGCTCTATAATAAATTTTCTGCCGACATCAGCAAACTCGGAAATCTCTTTTTGCGTCAGTTTGAGATGTTTCCGCTCTTTGAGAAGATATTGTCCCAATTCTACAGGATTGTTGATTTTGGTTGAAGATTTCAATATGATCCCCCCACAAAAAAGTTTCTGATCAGATACTTTTAACAGAGATGCAAATGAAATGCAAGAAAAAGTTGCCGTTCGGAAACTTTCTGGAATTACAACATTGCATCACGCATCACCTCCCGCACCTTTGCGGCAATATCTTCCATGGAAAACGGCTTTTGTCCCGGTTTCAATGGTGACTTTATCCACATCTGCTATGGCATCCCTGGCGTTCACACACAAGTTGGCCATGAGAACCCATTTGCTGCGCTCAGTCTCCTCAAGTACATACACCGGATACCGG
>JAABSS010000355.1 GCA_011390235.1 Desulfotignum sp. | reverse complement strand
ATCGGCAGATCCTTGGAAAACCGGAAAACAGAGAACAGGCCATTCAGATGCTCGGCATTTTGAGCGGCCGGACACACACGGTTTATACAGGATATTCAGTGGGACATTTTGCCCGCAGGCAGATGAAAACCCATGCGGTTGCAACACAGGTTGTGTTCAAAACTTTGACAAGACAGGAGATCCTCTGGTACACTGGCACACAAGAACCCTATGACAAGGCCGGGGGATACGCCATCCAGGGACTGGGCGCCTTTCTGGTCAAAGAAATTTATGGTTCCTATTCCAATGTGGTGGGCCTGCCGGTGTGTGAACTCATTCAGACCCTTGCGGCCTTAGAAGTGATTCAATTTGAGGATTGTCACCATGACCCGGATTAAAGAAAATCTTACAGCCGTTCACAAGAATATCCTTGATACCGCCAACAGCTGCGGCAGAAACCCCCAAGATATTCAATTAATCGGTGTCAGCAAAAAAAAATCTGCAGAAATGATAGAACAGGCCATTGATGCCGGCCTGACCATCCTGGGGGAAAATTATATCCAGGAAGCCATGGAAAAAATCGATGCCATCGGCCAGGATGCTGCTGCCTGGCATTTTATCGGTCACCTGCAGTCTAACAAAGCCAGATTCGCTGTTCGATATTTTGATCTCATACACACGGTGGACAGCTTTAAACTGGCAAAAGAGATCGATAAACAAGCCGGAAAAATCCAAAAATGCCAAAAGATTCTACTCCAGATAAATATTGCCATGGAAGATACCAAATCCGGTGCCGAAAAAGATGCGGCAGTGGATCTGGCCAAAAAAATCATGGGGTTTGAAAATCTTTCTCTCCAGGGCCTGATGTGCATGCCCCCGTACTTTGATGATCCGGAAGATGCCAGAATCTATTTCAAACAGCTGTTTCTGATCAGAGAAGATATCCTGGCGGCCGGGGTGCACCCCGGTGCCATGGCACAACTGTCCATGGGCATGAGCAATGATTTTATGGTGGCCATCCAGGAAGGGGCCACCATGGTGCGGGTGGGAACCGCCATTTTCGGGAGCCGGGCGTGAAACTGCTGCTGCATGCCTGCTGTGGTCCCTGTACTATCTATCCCCTCCAGGTGCTCAGAAAGAAAGATATCCAGGTGATGGGGTTTTTCTTCCGCCACAATATCCATCCCTTCACAGAATGCCTCAAGCGTGAAGAAACACTTCACCAGTACGCAGATGTGCAGGATTTGAAAATGATCTGGCAAAAAGATTATGATCTGGAAACATTTCTCAGATCTGTTGCATTCCGAGAAAAAGACCGGTGCCGCTACTGCTACCATGCCCGGCTGACCGCAACTGCCAAAATTGCAAAAAAAGGCAAATTTGACGGATTTTCCTCTACCCTGCTCTACAGCCGGTTTCAGAACCACGCCCTTATCCGGGAGACGGGAGAAGCTGTGGCAAAGGAAACCGGGGTGGATTTTTTTTACCATGACTTCAGGGAGGGCTGGAAGCAGGGTATTGCAGAATCAAAAGCCATGGGCATGTACAGGCAATCCTATTGCGGATGCATTTACAGTGAAAAAGACCGGTACTATCGGCCGGCAAAAAACACCCCTTAAAAAACCCTTGCTGATAAGACAGTTTTTGTGATCTGCAGCCAGGCCCTCTAATTGGGGGGAACCCTTTTGACCTGGTTGATCATGGAGACAAGCCGTCTGTCAGTCTGGTGAAGACGGGCTGCCAGCACTGTGAACAAATGCTTTGCCACTTCCGGATATTTTTCAATGATCTCTTCGAGCTTGTCTCCGGGAAACCGCTTGATTTTGGACCGCCCCTTGGAGATGATGGATGCGGACCGGGCATCTTTGGTGATGGCGGCCATCTCTCCGAAATATTCACCCGGCTGGGTGATTTCAGCGATTTTCTTGCCCCCTTTGACCACATACACCGCACCCTGAACCAGTTTGAAAAAATCGATGTCTGTATTGTTTTCCCGGATGATGACATCCTTGTCTTCATATTGCTCCACATCCGGATTTACCAGGTAGGCGGGCAGAGATTCCTTGGTGATCACTGTTTTTTTCACCACCTCATCCAGTGATGTTTCCCCTGTTCTGATTTTCTGGAGGCCGGCATCCCGCAATGTGACCATGCCTTCCTGGACCGCCACTTTCCTGAGCTGGTCCTCCGCTACTTCCGCGCTGATGGCTTTGGCCACCTCATCGGTGACCTCCATGAGTTCATACAGCCCTACCCTGCCCTTGTATCCGGTGCCGTTGCAATGGCTGCACCCGTTGGGACCCAGGATTTTCAGATCGGGAATCTCATCTTTTGGAAATCCGTGGGTCTCCAGTTCCTTGACATTGTGTCCTGTAACCTGTTTTTTGCATTCCGGACACAGCCGCCGGGTCAGCCGCTGGGACAAAACCATGGTTACCGATGCCGCCAGCATATAGGGGGGAATGCCGATATCCACCAGGCGGCCGATGGTGGAGGGACAGTCATTGGTATGCAGGGTGGCAAATACCAGATGGCCTGTCATGGCAGCCTTTATGGCGATTTCCGCAGTATCGAGATCACGGATCTCCCCCACCATGATGATGTCCGGGTCCTGGCGCAGAAAGGCTTTCAGGGCAGCGGCAAAGGTCATGCCGATCTCTTCTCTCACCGGCACCTGGTTGATTCCCTTGAAGTTGAATTCCACTGGATCTTCTGCGGTCAAAATTTTGATATCATCCTTGTTGAGCCGATTAAGGATGGAGTACAGGGTGGTG
>JAABSS010000354.1 GCA_011390235.1 Desulfotignum sp. | reverse complement strand
TCAAATCCCCGCTTGCCGAGCCGGTTGGAGAGCACATCTGCGTAAGCGACTTCATCATCCACCAGCAGCAGCCTTATCCGGTCGTTTTTTCTGGAATCTGTTCCCTCGTCTGATACCCGATCCTGTTTTTCTTCAGTCATGTTTCCTTTGTCCCGTTGTTTCCCGGCAGGGAGATGGTAAATGTGGTTCCCTGATTGAGTTCGCTTTCCACGGAGATCAATCCCCCCAGGCTGGTAATAATACCCCAGGAGACATAGAGTCCCATACCGGTTCCCTGGTCCGCGTCCTTGGTGGTGAAAAAAGGCTCGAACATCCGGGAAAGGTTTTCTTTGGAAATACCGCAGCCGTTGTCCTTGACAATGATTTTCACCTCTTCCAGAGAAACTTTCAAACTGACGATGATCCGGCCCCCTTCTTGGGTGGCATGGACCGAATTGGTCAGCAGGTTGAGCAGGACCTGAAGCAGCTGCAGGGGATCGCTCCAGGCCGACGGCTGCGGATCCTCACTTTCCAGTTCGATGGTCACCTGTTTCATGGCCGCTTCCGGTTCCACCAGAGAAATGGCTTCATTGACCAGTTTGGTCAGGTCCACCTCTACAAAGGTGGAAGGGTCAACCGTTTCAGTAGACTGGGTTTTAACGGCCTGTAACAGCTGCTGGGTGATTTTACCTGCCCTTGTCACGGCATTGTGAATCCGTTCCAACCCTTTTTGAAAATCGTTCTTGCGCGGCATGTCCTGCATTTCCGGTTTTTCCAGAATCTGTTGAAGCCATCCGGCAGCATCCTGGATCACCGCCAGGGGATTGTTGATTTCATGGGCCACCCCGCTGGCCATGGTGCCCAGGGCGGCCAGCCGTTCAGCCACCACCATCTGCTGTTTGACCCGCTCTTTGAATGCGGCCGCCTCCTTTTCTGCGATCAGGCGTTTTATCTTGTGATGGGCCTGTTTGATTTTACGGATCAGGTGATCCAGTTCCACCGGTTTGGCCAGATAGTCAAACGCCCCTGCTTTGATGCCTTCCACGCCAAAATAGATATCCGCATGACCGGTGAGCAGGATCACTTCGGTCATGCCCGGCATTTTTTTAATTTTTCTCAGGCATTCAAGACCGCCCATGCCCGGCATTTTAAAGTCCAGAATGACAATATCAGCCGGCTGCTCTTCCAGCATCTGGAGGGCTTTTTGCCCCCGGTCCGCCTGGCGGACATGCATCCCCCGGCGGGTGAGACGTTTGGCCAGAATCTGGCGGAAATCATCTTCATCATCCACCAGCAGCACATTGATTTCATCGGTCATATCAGGTTTATCCACCCGTGTTTTGTTGGCCATGCCCGGCTTGAAAATATGGCAGCCGATCCGCCTAAAGTTTACTCTGCCGCAGGAGCATGGCAGCTTCTGCTTTCTGTATCCGTTCCATCTGCTCTTTTTTACGTTCCCTGGCTTTGTTGAGTTTTTGAGTCAACTCCTTAAAATCAGCCGGCTTGAGCAGAAAATCAAACGCGCCCAGTTTCATGCCTTCCACCGCCGACTGTATCGTGCCGTGCCCGGTGAGCAGAATCACTTCAACCAGCGGGTGCCGGGCCTTTATCTGTTTTAAGGTTTCAATGCCGTCCATACCCGGCATTTTAACATCCAGAATAATAACATCAATCGGTTTTTTTTCCAGGGTTTCCAGACATTCTTTGCCATTATAGGCGGGAATGATGTTTTCCCCGTTTTCCTTGAGCCGCAGGCCAAGCATTTCAACAAAATCTTTTTCATCATCGACCAGCATGATATGACTTGGTGTCTTGAACATGGTGAACTCCTGTTTTTTATTTATTGAGTGTGTCAATTGAAATTATAGCCTGTTTTCTTCTGGACAACCAGACACCAGGCCCCTGTTTCATTCTGTAAATCCGATCAAAGGCCAGTATATCAGCATGCTTGCCACGCATACCACCAGCAGGATCAGACACCAGGGCACCGCCACCTTGATAAAGTCTTTTTGAGAAAAATAACCGGTGCTGTAAGCAATAATGGTGGGCGGGCATCCAATGACCAGCATGATGAACGAGGTGGTCATGGGTGCTATCATGGCAACGGACTGGGGTGACATCTCCATCAGTTCCGCCATGGGCAGGGTGATGGGCAGCATCAACGCCACGGCAGCTGAGTTGGACATCATGCTCGACAGAAATGAGCCGAAAAATCCCATGCCGTAATACACCACAGCCATGGGTTTGCCTTCCAGAAGGGGCAGACACACCTCTGCCAGGAACCGGCCGGCACCGCTGTCCAGCATGGCCACCCCCAAAGAGACCCCGGCGCCGAAAACGATCCAGGATTCCCAGGGAAACTTGTCGCAGATGGTTCTGAACGATACCCACCCCGGGCCGCAGAAACCCAGGATGGCAAAAGCCGCCGGCACGCTGTAGTGCCATCCGGTCAGATCCCCCATGAACCAGAGGATAAAGGTGGCCACAAACACTACCAGCACACCGGTTTCCGCTGTTTTCATGGGACCCGGCTTTGTTAGCTCCACTCCTTCCAGTTCTGTTTCCTTCGGTCGTATCAGGACCCAGAGAATGGCCCAGGTGGCCACGGCCGTCAGAATGCAGATGGGGAACTGGATGATGATGTACTGTAAAAACCCGATGGAAAGGGTGCCTTCACTGAATTTGCTCAGGATTTCCAAAGCCAGTGGGTTCCGCCCGCCGCCCAGCAGGGTGCCGAAACCGCCGGCCGAAGAGGCCAAAGGAATCAGGAGCATGAAA
>JAABSS010000353.1 GCA_011390235.1 Desulfotignum sp. | reverse complement strand
GGATGAAATATGATGCCCCGGATCGCCTTCTGTTTTGGCATATCGATTTATATGTATATTGGGGACTATGGCATTCCTCATTGTCATGGTGTTTACGGTGACTATGCTGCTTCTTTCTCCGTGGAAGATGGTACACTCCTTGCCGGCATGATGGCGCCCAAACAGGAGTTGAAAATCAGGGATTGGATACTTGCCAATCAGGATGATCTGATGGAGAAATGGAATGAACTTTCAAATTAAAACACCTTGGAAGAAAGTTATCCACGTCCACCCCATGGATGATTTTAGTCTTGAATTGATTTGGGAGGACGACACGAAATCCAGAATTGGACTGAACGAATTGATCCAGAAGAAACAAATTTTGTGGAGACTTCGTTATCCACGGTATTTCAAGCAGGTCACCGTCGACGAACTCGGCGGTATATGCTGGCCTGAGGGAGAAGACCTGTCTCCGAATTTTTTATTACACCACAGCGGGTAACAGGTGTGTCTACCGTTAAAGGTGGAAAGATAAAGGTCCCGATTTTTTAACCCAACTTCAGGCTTGAGGATTTTTTGGACCCCAATCTTTTTTGACGGATAAAAACGATAAAGTTTCAATTTCAATCAGGTCCTGTTCTGAAAACCCAGCCTGTTTATTGAAAATTTCATGTTGGATTATATGAGGAGAGAATGAAATGATCCACGTCATCGCGTCAATACAGATAAAGCAAGGGCAGGTTTCCAGATTTCTGGAAATTTTTACATCCAATATGCCGGCGGTTCTGAAAGAAAAAGGGTGTATCGAATATGTCCCGACCATCGACGTTCCGACAGATCTGCCTTTCCAGGAGAAAAATGATCATGTTGTCACGGTCATCGAAAAATGGAACAGTTTGGAGGATTTGACGGCACATATGTCCGCACCCCATATGCTTGCATACAAGGAAAAAACAAAGGCCCTTGTTGAAAAAATATCTGTCAGAATTTTGAAACAGGTATAGCAAAAAGTGAAAATAACATGACATATAATTTTGATCCGGATAAATGGTATGACAACGAATTGATTTTAATTCAATCACGATTAAAAACTGGTGAAATTAAACAGGATGAGTATGATGAAGCAGTTAAGATCCTGGATAAAAAACTTGAAGAAATGTGGAAACGATTGGATGGAAGTTACCTGATAAAATGATCCCATGACTGTCGAACACAGGATAATGTCAATACAGATAACGGAAATTCCAGATGCATGAACACCTGTATGTGTACGGAAATTGACCAGGTCGTTTCCCTGAATACCGGCCCCCGGCTGCCCCGGGCACATATCCCGGACCATGACCCGATGCCGGGGGATATCCTGCATGAATCCCAGGCCTGTTCTGCCTGCCGCAGCAGCCTGGCCTCTGCCCTGAACCACCTGAAGGAGAATGGAAAGACCTTGATTCCAGTGGAGCGCATCGCCATGGGCCAGGGCCATCAGGGCGGCACAGGTGCCCCGGATCTGTTGGGAATCGGCGACTGCACAGCGGATTTTGTCTGCCATCTGCCGGACTGTCCTCCGTTACCGGAAGAGATATACGCGTTTTTACGTCACTGCCACACCGATTGAACCCAAAATTTTTAAAATGATAATCAAACCAATGGACAGGATATGAAAATCACAAATGCAATTGAACGGCTCGAAGCGCTGGGGGGCGATAAATGGGCCGTGTATAAAATGGCCAGACAAATGATGGAAGATGGCCATGATGTTATTGAAATGGCAATTGGAGAGCCGGATGTACCAACGCCGGAGTATTTGATCGATGCTGCTATGGCGGCGCTGCGCTCGGGACGTACGGGATATGCATCAAGTGCAGGTGAAAACAATCTGCGGCACGCTCTGGCAGAACGCTATACCCGCCAGGCAGACAGAGAGATCCTGCCGGAACAGGTGTTGTGTTTTCCCGGTACCCAGACAGCACTTTACGCGGTTATCAGCGCCGTTGCCGCATCCGGTGATGAGGTGGTTCTGGGAGGTCCCATGTATGCCACCTATGCCTCTGTGATGGCGTCAACCGGGGCTAAGATGGTGCCTGTCCCATTACAGGCGGAAAATGGTTTCCGCATTCAGGCAGCAGATATTGAAGACCGGATTACGCCAGGAACCACACTGATTTTTCTGAATACCCCCCATAATCCCACCGGGGCCGTGTTGACAGAACAGGATATTGCAGACATTGGTGCGGTGGCAGCTTCTTTTGGTCAGATAGAAGGGCGTGACAGAACCGCTTGACCGGGAGGATGGGCCATGGTAGAAGGCATTTTATGTTAGATGTTTCCAGAACAACCGATACAGTACTGATGGTCAGGCCCCATGATTTCGGGTTCAATGAGGAGACCGGTCTGGACAATGAATTCCAGAAACGGCCCACAGACTCTGAAAAACAGATCAATGAAAAGGCCAATGCCGAATTCCAGGCCATGGTGGATACCCTCCGGGCCAGCGGCATTACCGTGCTGGTGCTGGAAAAACCAAAAACTCCCTATCCCCGGACCCCGGATGCGATTTTCCCCAACAACTGGTTTTCCACCGAACATGACGGCACGCTGATCACCTATCCCATGGCTGCGGTCAGCCGCCGGTATGAGCGGCGGCCCCTGGATGTGGAAAAGCTTCTTGTGGCCAATGGATACAGGATCCGTAACGTCATCCATGTGGGGGCGCTGGATGAGCAGGAGCGGTTCCTGGAAGGCACCGGTTCCATGGTGATAGACCATCGGGAAGAGATTGTGTATGCGGCC
>JAABSS010000352.1 GCA_011390235.1 Desulfotignum sp. | reverse complement strand
AGCTCCCTTTTGTCGTTGTCCCAGTTCGGGATCTCTTCACAAAATCTGGAACTTGTCCGCAAACTTTCCCGGATGCCCAACGGCATCATCCTGATGACCGGGCCGACCGGCAGCGGAAAAACCACCACATTGTATGCCATGCTTTCCGAGATCAACCACCCGGATATCAACATTATTACCGTTGAAGACCCGGTGGAGTATAAACTGGAGGGCATCAGCCAGATACAGGTGAACACCAAAATCGGCCTGACCTTTGCCAAAAGCCTGCGTTCCATTGTCCGGCAGGACCCGGATGTCATTCTTATCGGCGAAATCCGGGACCAGGAAACCGCTTCCATTGCCATTCAGTCAGCCCTGACAGGGCACCTGGTATTGTCTACGCTCCACACCAATGATTCTGCCAGCGCCATCACCCGGCTGGTGGATATCGGCATCGAACCTTTTTTGATCACATCCGCTGTCCGGGCCGTGATTGCCCAGCGCCTGATCCGGATATTATGTGATCACTGCAAGCAAGCATACATACCAGATGATATAGCATTAAATCGGCTGGGACTTTCATTGGAAGATTGTTCACAAAAAAAGGTTTTCCGGGCAAAGGGATGCAGCAAATGCATCCATACCGGGTATAAGGGCCGGATGCCCATATTTGAAATCCTGGAGCTGGACCACCACCATAAATCCCTGATTCTGCAAACTTCAGATTCTTCGAAAATCAGGGATCTTGCCATTGAAAGCAAGATGAAAACATTGATGCAGGATGGTATTGAGAAAATTTTTGCCGGCATTACAACCATCGAGGAGGTCTTGCGTGTTACACAGGGATAATCCAAAGGGTCTCCACAGAGTTGTCATATCCTTTTTTCTGGTGTGCTGGGTGGTTTTTTTTTCAGAGACGAGCCCGGCATGGGGCAGGGGCAATGATACAAATCTTGTGACAGGCTTTTTACATTTTTACGGGAAAGTGATCTCCCCGGTTGACGGGGACCGGTGTTCCATGTATCCGTCCTGTTCCCATTACACCAGAAACAGTATCCAGAAACACGGGTTTGCCATGGGCTGGATCATGGGCATGGATCGTATTGTCAGATGCGGTGGAGATGAAAAAACCATGGCCCGGCCCCATTTTGAGGAAAACAAAAAATTGATTTATGATCCTGTGGAAAATAATGATTTCTGGTGGAGTCGCAAATGAAGCTGAACCTGGTTGTTTTTTTGTGTATTCTCGTTTTTCATACAGCGGTTTCAGCAGCCGAAGATGTTGTTATCATCAATTCTGAAAGTCAGTACCAGCTGGCACAGACTTTGTTTGACGAACAGGAATATCTGGCGGCAGCCAATGAATTTATCCGTTTTATTCACCTGTTTCCCGATCATTCCTCTGTGCCGCAGGCGCGATATCAGGCAGGGCTGGCTTTTTTTCATGCCGGAAGAACCCGGGAGGCCGAACGGCATTTAAACACTGCGGGCTATGGGCAGCCATCGGATGATCCGGTGTCGGTTTCCGCCTTGTTTTCATTAAGTGAGCTTTATGTGATGACTGACAGGCCGGGAGATGCGGTGATGGTGCTGAAGAATCTGCTGATGCTGTCCGGAGATGAACAGGTAAAAGACAAGGCCTGTTTTATGCTGGGATGGGTGATGCTGGACCATGGGGAGCAGATTCAGGCCGGCAGTGATTATCCGGTTTATCCGGTCAAACAAGCCCAAAAATATTTTTCAATGATCAGTGAGGACGGCCAAAAACACTATAGGCTACAAACTGTCACACAAGGCATTGACAGCATGCAGCATATCCGGCAGAAGAATCCGGTGACCGCGGGCATACTTTCTATAATACCAGGGGCGGGGTTCTTTTATACGGAAAGATACCGCGATGCTCTGGTATCTTTTTTATGGAATTCCACATTGATACTGGCCGCTTACAAATCCTTTGAAAATGACAACCCGTTTCTGGGCGGTGCCGTCACCTTTGTTGCATCCGGATTTTATGGCGGTAACATATATGGCGCGGTTACCAGTGCCCATAAATACAACCAAAAAAAACAGCGCGACTATATTGAAACACTCAAACAAAAGCATGCACGCCCTGCCCCCGGCCTGTCATTCCAGGCAAGACAGGGCCGTGTGGAAATGGCGTTGATGTTCAGCCATGAATTTTAAAATAATGCGTTTCTTTGATTGACATGAAAATTTAAAAAGATTAGTCTTCGGCAGACATAAATCGGCTGCTCATGGCATACGTCAGCCGTAAAGGAGGAAAGATGGGTTACAAAATGTTCAGGTTGTTCATTCTTTGTTTGTTTGTTTTTTTTCCTGCAGTTTTGTCTGCATCCCCGCAATCCGACACATTGGTGGAACAGGGCCGGGCTTTGCTGTTCAATGACGGCAATGCCACCTGGCAGGGGGTGATCGATGCAAATATAAAATTTGCGGAAGCGGTCCAGCAAGACAATAATGATCAGCACGCCCATCTTTTTTATGCCGTCACCCGGATTGCAGCGTTTGTTCTGGAAAACGGAGACGGGAGCAGTTTCCAGACCCTGGCGGATATCATCCATGCCATGGGCATTCCCATCCAGCTGGATGGATTGATCGATGAAGAAGCGCCTTTGGGTGCCCCCCCTGAAATAGCGGGAACATACGCCCCACCGGCAGGCACACCCGACGGGGATGATGTCCGGGATGTGCTCGGAGCCAAGCTGGTGTCTGTCATTGACCAGGCCCTGGCCAACCTCGATGCCGTAGATGAGACAATCGATGTGACACTGACGGC
>JAABSS010000351.1 GCA_011390235.1 Desulfotignum sp. | reverse complement strand
ACCCGTTTGCTTCCCATTATCTGGATATCAACGGACACGCCCTGCATTATCTGGACGAAGGCAACGGCCCGCCGGTGCTCATGGTCCACGGCAACCCCACCTGGTCCTTTTATTTCCGCCATCTGGTGCTTCGCCTGTCAGACACATGCAGGACCCTGGTGCCGGACCACATTGGGTGCGGTTTTTCAGACAAACCGGAGCCAGGTGCCTATGACTATACCCTGGCCTCCCGGGTACGGGATCTGGATGCCCTGGTGGCACACACGGTGCCCACAGGCAAAATCAGCCTTATTCTCCATGACTGGGGGGGCATGATCGGGCTTGCCTGGGCCCTGGACCACCCGGATCGGGTGGACAAACTGGTGATCACCAACACAGCCGGGTTTTTTCTGCCGGAAAACAAACGTTTCCCCACTATTTTGTGGCTGATAAAATATTTGAGCTGGTTTGCCATGCCCGCCATCTTAGGCCTGAACCTGTTTTCTCTGGGCGCCCTTTTCTTGGGAGCACACACCCGCCTTTCTGCAGAAACGAAAAAAGGGCTGACTGCCCCATACAACTCCTGGAAAAACCGCATCGCCACCCTGAAATTTGTTCAGGATATTCCATTAACCAAAAAAGACAGAAGCTGGCCTGTTGTGGACCGTGTGGACCGGCAACTGTCACGCATCCGCCCGGAGCAGGTATTGTTTTTGTGGGGGGAAAAAGACTTTGTGTTTGACAACCGGTTTTTAGATGAGTTCCTGCGCAGGCTGCCCGGTGCCGAGGCACATGTCTTTCCAGATGCCGGTCACTACCTGTTTGAAGACAAGCCGGACGAAACCGGTGAACTTATTCACCGGTTTTTGCGCACTTGATGCGATTACCCCGGGCTGTATGGCAGATCTATTATTTTGCGCATCAGGTTTTGACTTTTTTTTGCTGCCGGGGTAAACACATATATGCTTGGATTTGGAAAAAAAAATAAAAAACAGGAAGAAACAGAAAAAGACCAGACCCTTTTGGAACCGGACCTGAAACCGGAGGCCCCGAAAGCTGACACTCAGGCTGACCCGCCGGCA
The DNA here is from genome assembly GCA_011390235.1 of Desulfotignum sp. Next base: position 1,718 of record JAABSS010000351.1, on the reverse strand, counting down.
TCCGGAGAAGATGCCGGATCACCGCCCCGGAAAAAAACAAAAAAACTGTTCCAAAAGCTCTCCCCCAAACAACTCATGATATTTCTGGTGCTGCCGGCACTGGTTGCAGCCGCCGCCTGGGTGGGGTATGCCTGGTTTTTTACAGACCGCGAAGAAAAAACACCTGAATATACAAATATCCAGATGCCCCATGTCTCTTTGCCTGAAGAAATGCGCAGATTCTGTTTTAACCAGATGCCGGAGCTCTATGAAGCATTGGTTGCATACAACAACACCATAACGTTGTTTGACCATGAAATCGCGCGTATTACAGAAATCGGAGAACAGTACCCGGAACAGAAAAAAATTGCAGATGCTGAAAAAAAAGTCTGGGAAAGATCAAAACAGACCCTGGTAAAAGCATTTTCAAGAATCGAGGACACGGTGAAACAGATGTACGTTTTGTTCCAGGTCAATGAGGAAGAGGGACTGGCCATGATACAGGAAAGAAAAGATGATCTGGTCACTGCCGCACAGGATGCCCTGGCCCCTGCCATGGACCAGGCCGGCAAAATCACCCACCAGCCGTCCCGGGAACCGGAAGGATTTATCCAGGGATTATTTTATAACCTGAAAAAGAAATTTTTATGACAACCTATTGTAATATTGCTTCAAGCCTGAAAAAAAACGTCCAGTCCTTTCCCTATAAACGGGCGGTGGTGTATCCGGCAGGCCGGGACAAAAACAACCGGGTGCTTTACAGCCAGCTTACGTTCAGCCAGCTGGACCAGCTTTCCGACCGCCTGGCCTATGGTCTGGAAGGCATCGGCATTGTCCGGGGAACCCGCACCATTCTCATGGTGCCGCCGGGCATGGAATTTTTCATGATCGTGTTTGCCATGTTCAAGGTGGGGGCCGTTCCCGTGGTAGTGGACCCGGGCATGGGTATCGACCGGATGGTGCAATGTCTGCACCAGGGCCGGGCCAAAGCTTTCATCGGTATTGAAAAAGCCCATGTACTGCGGCGGCTGAAACCCGGGTACTTTAAAAATATCACCCACTGGGTAACGGTGGGCCGCAGGTGGTTCTGGGGCGGTCATACCTTGAAACAGCTTTTAAGCGGTGACCGGCAGGACTTTGGCCATGCCCGGACCACAAAAGATGAAACCGCAGCCATTGTGTTTACCACCGGTTCCACAGGGCCGGCCAAGGGGGTGGTGTACACCCACGGCAATTTTGCGGCCCAGATACAACAGATCCAGGCCCATTTCAATATCGGCTCCGATGAGATCGACCTGCCTACATTTCCCTTGTTTGCCCTGTTTGATCCGGCCCTGGGCATGACCGCGGTGATACCGGACATGGACCCCACCCGGCCGGCCAGGGCAAATCCTGAAAAAATCATCGAAGCCATTGAAAACCACGGGGTCACCAACATGTTTGCCTCCCCTGCCCTACTGCACCGGCTGGGAAAATACGGACAGGAAAAAGGGATCACACTGCCCTCTTTGCGCCGGGTGATTTCTGCCGGTGCCCCGGTGTCACCGGCCAATATTGAACAATTTTCTTCTCTGGTGTCTGATACCACCGAGATCCACACCCCTTACGGGGCCACAGAAGCGGTTCCGGTCATCTCCATAGGTTCTCATGAAATTTTGTCCGAAACCAGGCAGCTCACTGAAAAAGGGTTCGGCATGTGCATCGGCCGGCCCATCAACAACACCCGGGTTTGTCTTATC
>JAABSS010000350.1 GCA_011390235.1 Desulfotignum sp. | reverse complement strand
TGGAATAAATGGAGGATATCAGTGCCACACTGGAAAAAAACAGCCGCCGTAATGATCCTGCTGATATCTCATATGTGGAGTGCTGAGCCTGCTGCTGCAGCCGGGCTTTCGATCACGGTTATCTATGATAATGCAAATTATCAGGAAAACCTGGCCCCGGACTGGGGATTTTCATGTCTGATACGGCTTGGCAGAAAAAATATTCTGTTTGATACCGGCAAGGACGGGGACATTCTGTTATCAAACACGGACCTGCTCGGCATTGATCTGAAAAGGATCCATCGCATCGTGATTTCTCATCTTCACCAGGACCATGTCGGCGGATTGATGTCCGTGCTGGACATACAGCCGCGGGTGCCGGTGTTTTTACCTGAACTGTCGCTGGAACTCTCACAGCAGTTCCAGGAACGCGGCATTAAAATCATAACAGCACAAAAACCCATGCAGATCGACAATGGGGTGTTTCTTACCGGTGCGCTGGGTCAGGGAATCAAAGAGCAGGGGCTTATCATCAATACCCCGCTGGGCCTGATTCTTGTGGCGGGATGCTCACACCCGGGCATTGTGAATATGATCAGACACGCAAAAGAGATGATGAACCGGCCGGTCTTTTTTGTGATTGGGGGATTTCATACCATGCCGGAATCCCCTGAGGGGCTTTCAAAGGTCGTCAATGAGTTCAGGCTGCTGGGGGTGAAAAAGGTAGGGCCGGCCCATTGTACCTCGGAAAAGACAAAGGCATTTTTCAAGGCCGCATACAGAAAGGATTATATTACCGTGGGGGCTGGAAGAACGATTAACATTTCCCCAAAGATGAAAAACTGACACCAGACGGGCCGTCATATTATTTTACCACGAAGGACACGAAGGGCACGAAGGGCACGAAGAAAGCTCATCTTCGTGCCCTTCGTGTCCTTCGTGGTTTTAAAAAAACCAAATCAGTATAAGGCCGTGCGATATTGGTCATAACTCACTTAATTTATGGTATGATTCTTTACAGATAAATTTACCCTGAGTGCTGCCAGCGCATCTTTGAAAACGGTATTCAGGCGGGCATAACCGGCAATGTCAAGATGCTCGCCATCTGTGACGGAAAACTGTTTTTTCAGAAACCCGTTTTCATCTTGCAGCGCTTTTTCAAAATCGATCAAAACCAGGTTTCTGTCAGCTGCAAATTGCCTGAGAAGCTGGTTGTATTCCTGAATGGCGGCATTTTCCCTTTGTTTTTTCTGTGAAGAGCGGGAAAAAACTTTCAGGGTTGGAAATACAAAAGCCGGCCGCACAGGGGAAAGTGTTGTGATGACCGGAACAATACCATCGCCCAGGGCTGCATCCGTTATTTTTTCCATATACTGCATATTGCGTTTGATAACCGCATCCACATCCGTTCCCGCATTTATCGCGGTGTGGATTCCACAAAACCCGCTGTTGATGAACAGATAATCGATCCCCGATCCCAGAATATCATTTGTAAGCTTCTGAAAATCAACACTGATTTTTTCTTCCAGTCCCCCCTGGTTGGATACCGCCATGGGCAGGTCATGGGGCAGAAACCAGTTTTTTATCAAGGATCCGCCAATGAATACCCCGGCAGGATCGATAGCGGTGCGTGACAGCTCTGACACGGTTTTTACGTGCACCCCCTGGTTGAAAAAACTTTGTTCAATGTGCCCAAGCTGTTTGCGGTAAAACAATGCCTTATCCAGCACATACAGGGAAAAAATATTGGCCCCCACAGAGCCGATGAAAACCAGGATGGCAATTTTTTTTATCAGGGCGTGATCCCCCCGTCTTTTTTGCGTTTTTCCAGATAGGATGAAAAATGTTTGGTCTTGTTCCATTTGCCGAACACCTTCTTGATATTTTCCATGCTGAAGGGGGAATAGCTGTTTTTCACCTGCAGCTTCAGGTTGTAGATGTCAAAATCGATCACATTCGGAAAACAGCAGGGCTTGCCGGAATCGGTGAGCAGTTTGATGCTCTCGGCCACAATCATGGCACCGGCAATGTTGGTGACAAAATTCACCGTGGCCCCGGCCCCGTGCATGTATTGGGCGTTGAACTCCCCAAGCTCCTCCGGGCTCATCTGTTCGATATCCTTCTGCCCCTTGAATTTTTTCTTGTCTCTTAAGGTTTCCAGCTCAAACCATTTACTGGGCTTGCGGTAATCATAGATCTGGACCCGGACCCCGATGATGGTGCTGTATCCATTGACCACCGGAACCCCGTATTTTCTGCCGGCCCGGTAAAACAGCTGGCTGGACGGACTGTCCGTGGTCTGGATGACCATGCCCGCCCCTTTGACCAGATCATACACATTCTCATTGGTCACCGGCCCGGTGATCATCTGCTCGATCTCAGCATGGGGATTGATCTCCAGGATTCTTTCCGCCGCCACCTCGGTCTTGTACCTGTCCAGGGTTTTGGAGGTAGCGAACAGCTGCCGGTTCAAGTTGGAGGGATCATACTTGTCCATATCCAGCAGCCGGAACTTTTTGATGCCCCACCGGGCCAAAAGCTCCGCTGTAATGGCCCCGACCCCGCCAAACCCGGCAAGGACAAACACTGTATCCCGTATCTTTTCAATGGTGTCGCGGTCGTACAGCAGGCCGGTACGTTCAAGCATGCCGGAAATATAGGTTTCCTTGTCCATGGCTGTCTCCTTTTTGCAGGGGTGAGGTATGCGGGGTGAGGATATCAACTCCCGGCCCCGTTTAGACCTATGCTGTTCAGTGAATTTCAGTACCACAAAGTACTGTGCAGATCAATTGGTTTTTTGTGGGGTCAAGGTGAAT
>JAABSS010000349.1 GCA_011390235.1 Desulfotignum sp. | reverse complement strand
GGCTGTGAAGGGCCGTGGGTTTTTTTTGCACAAAATTTCCCGGGAAACAGCAGATGCCGTGTCAGTGGGCAGGGCAATGGCAGCCAGGATCACACCGGTGCGTTTTTTTACATCACCGGGCAAATAGCAGGATCGGCAGGCGGTTCTGCCGGCGGTGAGCACCAGGTGGTGGACCGGGTCCAGATTTTCTGCCACATCCGTTTCCAGGTTCAGGCCGTGAGGGTCAAAGGTGAAATCCGTCACAAGTCCTGCCCTGTCTGAGACAGCCCGGTCCGGGCACAGGGAGGAAACCACCATTTTTTCTACCGGGGCGGCCCACCGGTGTCCGGGTATCTGAACAATGGATTCTTTTTTTTCCAGAACATTGCGGATGAACCGGTCTGTATCAGCCGCCCCCGGAAAGATGCCGGCCATGGAAACCACGGCAATATGCTGGGCATGGGATGTCATAGGGGGTCATATAAAGGAGAAAGGCCCTGGTTGCAAGTTATCCGTGTAAAAATTGTGTAAAACAGATCAGGTGAACACGCATCAGGTGAACAAAAGGAAAAATCCCTGGATAACCGGGCGGAGGAGCAGAAGGGCTGTGATGCCCATCAGGCAGACGGACAGGATCTGGTCTGCTGCGCTTTCCCGGCGCTGGTCATTGTAGCCCAGTATCCATCCCAGGGCCATGCCGCCCAAAAGGCCGCCGCCATGGCCCCAGTTGTTGATGTTGGGCAGCAGAAAACCGATAAGTGCCAGACTGACGATCCATCCGGAGGTCTGCTGAAACATCTGCCGGCCCCAGGGGCCGCCCCTGGATTTCCCAAAATAGAGCAGGGCACCGATCAGGCCGCACAACCCGGATGAGGCACCGATGGTCAGGGGCACATTGCCGACATAGGAAAGCAGAAATCCGGCAGCACCGGAAATGGTGTAGATGCTGAACATGCGGAACACGCCGTATTCCGCCATGACCAGAGGGGCCACTGTCTTGAGTGCCATCATGTTGAACAGAATGTGCAGAAGACTGCCGTGCAGCCAGTTGGCTGTGATCAGCGATCCCCATGCCTGGTAACTTTCAATGGGCAGCCGGCCGGATGCACCCATGAAGATCAGGGCATCAAGGGAAGGACTCAGGGCGGTCAAAGGATTAAAACCGGTGTGCAGGGCCTTACCGCTGAAAAAAAGAGTCACTATGAACAAGGCCACATTGGTGTACAAAATGGTTTTCAGTACCCGTGACGGGGAAAAAGCGGATGTGTATGGGGTCAAAAAGTGCATGGGGAATCAATACCTGGGTTAAATAGTGGGTTCTAAAACGAGGGAAAAGCTTTTACAAAGATTTCTTCAATGGCATCATTGATAAAGGTTTCCAGTTTTTTTCGGGAAAACACAAGTTCGGTGCGTTCAAGGGTCAGGACAACGGGAATGGTGGAAAGCCGGCCCTTGTCCGGGGTGCCCAGGTAAAATGTCAGATCGATGATGAGTGTCATCTGGGTAGTGACACCGGTTTTCACAGCCCGGCACCCAAACCGGTTGATGTCTGCTGCAAGTACATGGGCGAATTTGCCGGGCAGTTGGGATACCGCTTCGGCAGTAGCAGGCCAGGGGGGCAAAAGAACAACAGAAAACCCTCTTTGTTCCAGAAATGTGCGGAAGACCCTTGTCATGGCGGCGGACAGGTCCTGTCCGGTGACCGCATAAATTTCCTGTTGGTCACCCCACAGCTGCCGGTATCCTATATGTCCTTTTGTGGTGTCTGAGCGTTTGTCATTGAAACGACTTAATCCAACAGACTGCTGTCTGTCTTTGACCGGATGGGCGGTAGAATAGGACAGGTTCAGGTATTTGGGGCCGGCAGCGGTACATCCGGACAAAAAAACCAGGCAGAATGCCAAAAAAACCAGTGACCCGGTAAAAGATAAAGTTACAGCACACAATCGTGTGAAAGATGGTCTCATGGGATATGTTTTCATTGAATTCTCAGAAAATTAACCGGAAGCGGTATCGGTTATGGTAACGGCTCCCAGGTATTCCTTGACTGCCCCCAGGGTGAGAGAAAACATTTTGCTCCCGGTGAGAATAACGATGGCATTGTCCGGGCATCCACAGGCTTTTGCAAAGGCAGGCCCCATGACAGCGGCCGGATCCGTGGTACCGTCCGGGTTGGCCTGCAGGTTCTGGATATAGGTGTCCAGGCGTTCTTTGAGAATGTTGAAATAGTCGATCTCATGCCCGGTGGTGGTTTGGGTGAGGGTGGAAATGTTTTGTGATATTTCTTTTATCATGCGCCAGAAAGATTCTGACAAAGGGGGTTTGTTTTTGTCTCCGGCAGGTATGAAAAAGGAAATTCCCCACCCTGTACTCAGAATCTTGAGAATGCCCAGTTCATATTCAATGGTGGTCAGGTTCAGGCCGGCATCTTCGGGCAAAGCTGCCAGCATCTCTTTGAGATCCGTCCTGTCAATGGCAAAAGCGGCCAGGTTCTGTGCGGTTTCCTGTACACTGAGGTGCTGCTGCTCTGGTGTGGTCATAAACACTTCCTTTGGGGTATACAAAATATGTGAATTGTGTAATATAATACACCATTAAACAGCAAATATCCAGAATACAAAGAGGTAAATATTGGCACAGATAAAAATAGAGCTTAAACTGTTTGTCACCCTGGCTGAATTTGCCCCGGAAAATGCCGACAATTTCACTGTACAGGAGGGCACTACCGTGGAAATGCTGATCAGGGAGCTGAACATTCCCGCAGATACAGTGAAACTGATTTTTGTCAATGGCAGAAAACAGGATACAACCTATGTGCTCA
>JAABSS010000348.1 GCA_011390235.1 Desulfotignum sp. | reverse complement strand
GGATTCAAAACCGAATCCGGCATACAGGTTTGTGAGCATGTTTCTGTATACTTCACAAGGCATGCCGGTGTGGGCGATGTCCCACAACCAGGCAAAGGCGCTCAGTATCACGATGCGATCATCATGTTCGGCGCCGGAAAAAAGATGGCTCAACAAGTGCCCGGCAATTCCGCGGCTTCTGAACTGCCGGGCGACTTCAACCCCTTTGAGTTCAAGAATTTTAGACCACCGGGATTTTGCCCAGCGGCTGTCCGCGGAAGGCGACCCGATGACGGCATATCCGACGATGATCCGTTTTCTGAACAAGGCGAGACTCACGGATCCACCGGTTGCCGCAAACCGTTCCAGGGTCCGTTTCAGAGTGTAAATGGGCTGATAGGCAGGGTCGGATGTGTCAATCCCGAATGTCAGGTCATCGTTTTCGTCGTCAGGAAATCCAGTACAGATCTCCACTGGCCCGTTCTCTGTGATAATGAGGGATGGAACCATCGGGTCATTTCTCTGGGCCGAATTTCTGTTCATATGCGCAGGCCACGATCTTTGCCGCTTCCAAAGCGCCATTGAGATGATCCCTGTTGATGATCAGATCTATCCCTTCCAGGTCGGTTTCTTCTTTCTGATAAACGGTTTTGAAAAATTTTTGCTGTTCCCTGTCACACCGGTCCAAATGGCTTTGCGCTTCTGTTTTGTCGATGTTTAAAATATCTGTCAGCCGTTTGATCCGAAATTCCGTGCTGCAGATGAACCTGACAGACAATGTCTGATCCCGTGGCAGGATCAGGTGAATCCCCCTTCCCACAAAGAGGGTAGGCTCGGCGGAAGCCAGTGCCGTAACGGTTTTTGTCAGCTGCCTGGCATAATCACTTTTAATGAATGTTTTCTCGCTGGTGAGCATGGTGAACAGCTCATTTATGCGGCCCGGGTATCGCTCGTCAAACAGTTCGATCAGTTTCATGGACAGGCTGGCATCTTGAGCCATATGTTCCATGAGCTGCCGGTCAACGATCCGGAGCGGTTTTAAATCGGCCAGAAGATCAGCAATTTCCAGAGCACCGACACCGATACGGCGTGAGAAACAGATGCAGGGAAAAACCGTGGGCGGCGTATCTTCCTGTTTTTTTCGCGTTTCTTCCAATGCCCATTTTTTGAAATATGCCTCTACCCATTGATCCGCACTCTGGCGTTTTTTTCCATAAAATCCCGGCTGATATCCGGATGGTTTTGCCTCTTTTTTCATGGCACACCTCTTTGTTGGACGTGGTCTGTAGTAAAATGCTCAAGTTGTAGAAATGCGGAATATACCTGGGGTATTATTCCGGAACGGTCAGCAGATTGTTGCGGGTGCCGAAGCAGTTCTGGCATGTCCGGGTGTTGGCTGGATCCATCTGCCACTCACCATCCACAATGAACTTGTACTCATAGGTGTTGGGCGTGAGCATCAGTGTTGTTTCCCATGCCCCTGATTTTCTTTTTTTCAACCCATGTTTTTCACGATGCCACTCATTGAAGTCACCGGCAAGAAATACAGTGTTTGCCTGAGGCGCGTGAAATGACAACACAATTTTTTTTTGACGGGGTGTTTGTTTTTTTTCTTTCATTGAAGTCTCCTTGTAAATAAGTTGCCGGTCTTTGCTGAAAGTCAATGCAAATAACATGCCTTTTTTGGGATTTTTCTTCACGCCATAAAAGCCCGCACGCAATAATTTCTTGGGAGGACGTATAAAATTGGAAAAAAAATAAAACAAACAAATTTTACAGGTCGTAAAAAAAGCTGACACAAGCTAAATTACATCCGATTCCATTTGACAGACAAGGGTTAATCAAATAAAAAGAGTCTAAAAAACCTGGATTCAAAACCATGATCAATTTTCAAAGAAGGTGCTTCCATCTTTGGACTGGAAGGTGCGGGTGGCTGAAAATCAGAAAGAAAAACATCACGGGCCGGCATACTATGCAGACTTCAGGCTGAAGATCGCCCTGCGGATTGTCATTGTTTCCCTGGCCCCGCTGGTGCTGGTTACCGGAATTATTCTCTATCAATTTCATGTGTACGCCAACCAGATGGTCCACGCCCATCTGGATGAACTGGTACTCAAGCACCGGCAGAAGATCGATGATTTTCTCAAACAGAAACTCAGCGATATCAGTTATCTGTCCAAAAGTTATGAATTTTCCCAGCTCAAGGAAAAGCCGTTCCTCCAACAGCGGCTGCGGACACTTCAGGCGGAGTACAGCTATGTGTTTGTGGATCTGGGGGTCATCGATGAAAATGGCCGCCAGGTGTCCTATGCCGGTCCGTTTGATCTGGATCAGGCGGATTACAGTGATTCTGATTGGTTTCAGAAGGCCCGGGTCAGGGATACCTATATCAGCGATGTCTTTCTGGGTATGCGGGGGCAGCCTCATTTCATTGTGGCGGTCAAGCGGGAATGGCAGGGCCGGATGTGGCTGGTGCGGGCCACCATCGATTTCATGGCTTTCAATACCCTGGTGGAAGATTTTACCATGGGCAAAACCGGTACTGCGTTTATCCTGAACCGCCAGGGAGAGTTTCAGACCCGAAGTCCCAAAGGGACACTCAAACTGAGCCTGCAACAGTATAAGAACCTGTTTGAGATGGGTGAGGATGCCAAGGGAAATAAAACCGGAGACCATATTATCGCTCCGTCGGTATTGGGCCAGGATGAACTGTTTCAGATTGCCCGGGAATACGAACCCAGGATAGACCGGTATGCGGTCAGGCCGCCCCACAAATACACCACGTTTACCGTTGAAAAACATGGAGAAGGCAGCACAAGGTTTCTG
>JAABSS010000358.1 GCA_011390235.1 Desulfotignum sp. | reverse complement strand
CCATTATAGGGGGGGGCCGTCTGGGGGGCACTGCCAGGTTCATCGGCAGAAGAGGAAATGATAACTTCGGCACCCTGTTTGAAGATGCCCTGCGCTCTGCGCGGGTGGAAACCAGCCTTACCTTGTCTTCTTCTCTTACAGGAAGCGTGATCTCCGTGGTTACACCCGATGCCCAGCGGTCCATGTTTACCCATCTGGGGGCAGCCACTGAACTGGATCCGGCCCGGATCGGCCCCCATCTGTTTGCTGATACCACCATATCCGTCATTGAAGGGTACCTGCTTTTCAACCCGGAGCTGATGATGGCATCGGTGCAGGCGGCCAAAGAGGCCGGTTCCATGATTGCCCTGGACCTGGCCAGTTTTGAGGTGGTGAACGGCTGCCGCAAGATCCTGGAAGAGGTGGTCCGGGAGTATGTGGACATCCTCATTGCCAATGAAGACGAGGCAGCCGCCTATACCGGATTTGAAGACGAAAAAAAAGCCATCAACGCCCTTTCTGAGCATGTCACCTATGCTGTGTTGAAACTGGGAAAAAGAGGCAGTTATATTTCATTTAATGGCACCATCACCCGGATTGAAGCAGTCACCGGGCAGCCGGCCAAAGACACCACCGGGGCCGGGGATCTGTGGGCGGCTGGATTTCTTTTTGGCATTGCCAATGGCTTTTCCATCGAAAAAAGCGGTGCTTTGGCATCAGCCTGCGGATACGAGGTCTGCCAGGTTGTGGGTGCCCACATTCCCAAACAGGGCTGGGAGCGGATCAGGGCACTGATTTAATGGTTACGCGTAGTGCCTTACTCCTCAGTTTCTGTTAAAAAAAACAAGAAAATGAGGAGAGGCACCCGGGTTGCGGGTTTCCCGCGTTAGTAAAGTTTGCGTGTCTGCTTACTTTTTTTCAAATACCTGCCGGAAAATTTCTTTGTAGTGTGTGACAAAAGAAAAATCAATGCCTTCTTTGATATGATCAGGTAATTTTTCAAATTCACTGATGCATCCTTCAGGCAGAATGATTTCATTGATTTTGGATCTTCGGGCGGCAATGATCTTTTCCTTGATCCCTCCTACCGGCAGTACCTTGCCTGTGAGTGTGATTTCTCCTGTCATGGCCAGGGGCCGTGAAATCACCTTTTTACGGGCCAGGGAAACCAAAGCTGTGGTGATGGTGACACCGGCACTGGGACCATCTTTGGGGGTGGCCCCTTCCGGCACATGCAGATGGATAAAGGCATCATCAAAATATGCATTATCAATGCCAAGGGTTTTGGCATTGGCCCGCACATAAGACAAAGCAATGGAAGCAGATTCCTGCATCACCTCTCCGAGTTTACCGGTCAGCGTGATGCCGGAATTCTTTTCATGGACCTTCACCGCCTCAATGGGCAGGGTCACCCCGCCCATTGAGGTCCAGGCAAGACCTGTGGCAATAC
>JAABSS010000346.1 GCA_011390235.1 Desulfotignum sp. | reverse complement strand
CACCATGACCGGGTCTCCTTGTTTCAGGCTGACGCAGGACCCGGTAACCAGGTCAGTGCCTGCAGATGCCATGATTTTAAGGGAAAGGATCTGGGTGTCCGGTATGGGGGTGGGGCCATGGGTGCTGCCCAGCATCCGCACGGCACCGAGTGTTTTTAAAATACTGAGCTGGTGGGCGGATGCTGAACAGGATCTGACAAACAGGTATCCTGGGAACAGCGGCACCTCAATGGTGTGTTTCCGGTCCTTGCGGCGGCTTATCTTTCTGGTTTTGGGCAGAAATGCAGCAATCTTTTTTCTGGTAACCTGTTCAAAGACGATCTGTTCAAAATTGCTCCGGGTCAGGAGGGCAAACCATTGGAAGGATTGTGTCATTGAATGTTTACTTCTCCAATACCTTTTAGTGTTATCATAACAGCGACACTATTGTCGTTATCTGATCCTTTTAATTCTAAGCCCATGGCCCAGCATGCTTCATTCACAATAATGCCGGCGCGGCTTTCAATGGTTTCTTCGCGGGCAAGGTCCAGTTCAAAGGAATAATACGCTGACAGAGCCGGGGTGATCCGGGCATTGAACCTGGTATACCAGGTTTCTGTCTTATCTTGGGTATATCTGTAGGAAGTGGTGACGGAATCTCCTCTTTTGTCTGTCACAGTGGCATCGATATTGAATGTTGAAAATTCATAGTTGTACGGAGACCATGCCAGATCTGTTCTCAATGCCAAAAAAGAAAACGGGAAGATCCTTGCTTCCATCTGGAGATCAGACCAGGGCCTGCCATCAGCATCATCGCCGTCCCGTTCATTGTTAAAGTCATAATCCTGGAAAAATTTTATCCATCCCAGTTCCCGGTATCGGTTTTCAGGTGTTCCGTCCGGTCGGGAAATGTTTTTTCTTGCGGTAAACCGGTTCATCAGTGACCAGGTGAGCTTGTTTTGCTCTTTGATGTCATCCAGAAAATCAAAATACGGCAGATCTTCCTGGTCCACGCGCGGTATGAATTGGTACCCCAGTCCCGGGGTCACCTGGTGCTGCATTTTGTCGGCAAATTCGGTATTCAGGGTGAAAACCCGGTTCAACCGGGTGGAAAGTTCCCCTCCCAGATCATATATTCCCCGGAATCTGAGGCTGTCAGCATCGCCGCTGTTATCCACAAAACTGTCTGTATGATAGGCGGTACTCCGGAAACCGAAAAAAGGTTGAAACGAAAAGATTTTTGCCAATTTTGTGGGGTAAAATATTTTATTATACATATCCAGCCGCTGGCCGTTGACTTTGGCGGTTTTCCTTTGCGGGATGGCTGTGTTAACGGTGTCCTGCCGGAAAAAAGATCTGAATTCCGAATCCAGCTTATAAAAAAAGCCCGTGTCACCAATGTCCAGACGGGATGAATCAAATTCAACGCTGGGGAGGGTCTGGAGGGTTGTGTCGCTTGAATTTCCCTGACGGGCGATTATATTGTCACGCCAGAGGGCCTTGATGTTGAGGGAGTATTGGTTCCATAACCTGTAAATGGTCAGGCTGTTTTTTCTGAGGGTATCATCATATTCATCCAGGTCTCTTCCAAACTGGTCCTGGAACATCTGGTTTGTATTATAATATCCGGTGAGTCCGTCTTTGAATTCCAGCAGATAATCCGCATCAGACACAACATCCAGATCCACTTTTGCAAAAAAACCATTGGGCAGTGCCTGGTCGGTTTTCATGCGCAGCCAGTACCGGTCTGTATTGGTGCGCAAAGGCGTGGTGCCGAACCGGTAATTCTCTGTGGCATCAGTGCCGTCATCAATTTTGTCATCAGACAGATAATCCAGGTGCCAGAGTCCTTTGGAGCGGGCATCAGACAGGTACCGGTATTCACCGGCAATTTTGGGGCCCCGGTCTGACAGATATCCGGCGTACAGGGTGGCATCATTACTGGGGGACAGGGCCCAGAAAAACGGCTGTTCATACACAAATCCCAGACGGTCGGAAGAGGAGGCGCTGGGAAAGAGAAAGCCTGTCTGGCGCTTGGTTTTAACTGGAAAGGTGAGAAAGGGTGCATACAGTGCCGGCATGTTTTTTGCCCATAAAGTGGCATGCCGGGCAAATCCGTATCCTTCAATGGTGACCCTGACATCTTTGCCGGTGATTTTCCAGTCCGGGGTGTCACCGTCACAGGAGGTGATGGACCCTTTTTGGACAGTATATGTCACCTTGCCGGTCTTGCGGATATTTTCGCCATGGATATAAAAATGGTTTTTCTGGACAAAGATGGTGCCTTTGTGAATAAATCCCATCTGGGTGGCAAGGTTGATCTCCATGGCATTGCAGGAGATAACATCTCCTCCGGAAATCAGCCTGACATTGCCCTGGGCCAGTACGTCCTTGGTGGTGTTTGAGAACTCCACATAGTCGGCTTCCAGACGGGTTTTTCCACCGGTAATCACCACATTTTCTTCGGCAATGAACAGATCTCTTTTCTCATCATAGGTGACCACCATGGCTGAAAGATTCCAGGAAATGGCTTCCGGATCTTTTGGCAAATCAACTGCGGTTGCAGTATTGGTAAGGCACACAAAAAAACAGAGTAAAACAGATACCGCAGATACAGTCAGATTTTTTGCTGATAATAAAGCGGGCATGGGGCTTCCAGTAATCAATTGCACAACCGTTAAAATTACTGTATAAAGCCATCTTATGTTGTAAATGTCAAGCCGGAATCCGGCCTTTTTCCTGTAAAGTGACAGACCTGTGCTGCCGGCGTAAAAAAGGATCCCCATGACTGACTCCATCATAGATGCCATCGGCAATACCCCGGTTGTGGAA
>JAABSS010000345.1 GCA_011390235.1 Desulfotignum sp. | reverse complement strand
AAAAAATGTGCGACATGGTTCTGGCCAAGGTCAAACGGGAGGACCCCCTGCTGGATATCGGGCGGCGTCTGGAAGAAGCGGCCCTGGAAGACAGCTATTTCAAAGACAAACACCTGTATCCCAATGTGGATTTCTACGCCGGCATCGTACTGCGGGCCCTGGGCATTCCCACCAACATGTTCACGGTGATGTTCGCCATCGGCCGCCTGCCCGGATGGATCGCCCAGTGGAAAGAGGACATGGCAGACCCGGAAATGAAAATTTCCCGGCCCCGGCAGGTCTACACCGGCAACACCATCAATGACTATATTCCCATTGACCAGCGCAAAAACGAGAACGGCACGGCCTGAAAATATGCGCCGGCCATGACCGCATCATTGCCCACAGAGGGGCCAGAAGCCTGGCCCCTGAAAACACCCGGGCTGCGGCAAAAACGACCGGGCCCTGATCGGCGGGGTGATCGACGTTTTAACCCATTGATCTGAGCAACGAATTTAAACGGTCCGGAAAAATTGTACCTTTTTAAAATCAAGTCTGTCTTCTGACAATTTTATGATTTCACCATGATCGAAATTATTTTTATTTCGAATATCCGCAATCTCGTTTTTTATTGAAAAAAACGCATCCAGCAGTTCCGGATCAAAACTTTTCCCGCGATCTTCCGCCATGATTTCAAATGCGGTATCAACAGAAAAAGGCTCTTTATATGGGCGTTTGGAGGTCAGGGCATCAAATACATCGGCGATGGCGGTGATTCTTCCGGCCATTGGGATGTCCAGTCCTTTGAGTCCGTATGGATATCCCTTGCCGTTCCATTTTTCATGATGGGTCAAGGCAATCGTCTCAGCTGTTTTGAGAATACTGGAATCAGACCCGCCTAAAATTTTCCCGCCGATCACAGTATGCTGCTTCATGATCTCCCACTCTGAATCATCGAGCGGGCCGGGTTTCATTAAAATATGATCAGGGATGCCGATTTTTCCGACATCGTGCATGGGGGATGCATACTGGTAGGCTTCTATCTCCTCATCACTGAGTGTCATGGCCTTTCCAATTGCCTGGATATAATATGAAATACGCTGTATGTGTTCACCGGTGTCCGTGTCTTTATATTCTGCTGCCTGGGAGAGCCTGAGTATGGTGTCCATGGAATACAGCCGCAATTTCTCAGACGCGATTTGCAGATCATCGAGCGCCTGCTTGAGGTTGGAGGTTTTCTTTTCAACCTCTTTTTCCAGTTTTTTCTGGTAGTTATTGACATTGTCATTATATTCTTTGATTTTGAGTAATGACTTTACCTTGGCTTTCAGAATGGTCTGTTCCACCGGCTTGGATAAAAAATCCTCGGCCCCTGCTTCCACCGCCCTGACACGTTCTTCCAGATCATCATGGCCGGAAATGATCATGACGGGAATATTTTTGGTTTCATCGTTGTTTTTCAACAGGCGCGTCACATCCAGCCCGTCCATTCCCGGCATCCCCACATCCATCAGGATAAGATCCGGGCAAAACGATTCCGCTTTTTCCAGGCAGTCTTCTCCATCAAAGGCCTCGCTCACGCGATAAGAGATCCGGGACAGGATGGTATTGAGCAAAAGCCGACTCATTCTGTCATCATCAACAACAAGAATTTTTCGCCCGTGGTTCATCAGGATTTTCCTTACGTCTGCACTACTGGGAATTTCAGCTCAAAAACAGCGCCGCCCGTATGTTGATCATTTTTAACATCAATGGTCCCTGAATGGGCGGTCACAATGTTTCGGACGGTAGAAAGACCGAGCCCCACACCGGTTTTTTTACCTGTTGTGGAGAATGGCTCAAAAATGGATGCTTTGATTTCCTCCGGGATACCCGGCCCGTTATCTGAAAATCGAACCATGGCCCGGCTTTTGTCACATTTGGTTTCAACCCGGATTATTTTCTCAGCAATCTCGTTATTTGAATTGAAAAACGCATCTTTTGAATTCATGATCAGATTTTCAATGACGCGATTCATTTTTTCCAGATCAAAAGACACCTGGACATCATCACAATCGACATGTTCGGAAACCAGTGAAATCTCCTGCTGTATCAGTCGCTTCTTGTGAACGGTCAATGTGGTTTCCAGAAAAGGAACCAGCAGAACCGGTTCCGCATTCAACCGGGGGGCAAACCCTTTGGCAAAATCCAGTATTTCAATGATCATCCGGTTCAGCCGTGTACATGATTCCATGACCAGTTCCAGATTTCTGGAAATATTTTGTTCCTGGATGGTCTGGGCGTCCTGCAGGGCAATCTCTGAAAATCCGATCACCGTGTTCAGCGGTGTTTTCAAATCATGGACAATGGCACTGGTCATCTGACCGATTGCCGCCAACCGCGTATCCCGCTCAGTAATTCGTTTTTCCAGGTGGCGGTTTTTCAATTGTGCGGCGATCCGGGCTTTTAATTCCCTCATTTCAAACGGTTTGGGGATATAATCATTGGCCCCGATTTCCAGACCTTCCTCTATGGCTGCCACGCCTGTTTTTGCCGTCACCAGGATAACCGGCACATCAAAGAGATACGGATCTTTTCGAATTTCTCTGCACATCTCATATCCGTCCATCTCCGGCATCATGACATCGGACACAATCAAATCAGGATCGAATCGCCTTGCCATATCCAGACCCTCTCGACCATTTTCCGCCTGCTCCACTACATACGTTTCAAAAAGATTGCTGATAATGAATGCCCTTAAATCCGGGTTATCCTCCACCACTAAAATTTTCTGGGCATCCGGCGGGGCTGATTTTTTTGGGCCTTTATATTCTGTGGCAACATTGTCACCCAGAC
>JAABSS010000344.1 GCA_011390235.1 Desulfotignum sp. | reverse complement strand
ACTCTGACCCATTCAAAAACAAATAAAAAAATAACAAAAACAAGGACTGTCATTGTCAATATCATATCAGGTGTCATGCAAATAATTCTCCGTTCAATAGTTATATGAAAGTCGCTATTTTTTCTTCCGGAAAAAATAACAGAACACTGAGACCGAAAGGATCAATCCTATCTTGAAAACAAACTGGGTATCCATAATTTCCTCCTTAATCTATGGCATAGACACAAAAGGTCTGTGCAATTACCGGCTCTTTTTCCTCGGTCGATCCCAGGGTGTTCAGCATTTTTCTGAAAAATCCCCAGAAACTTCCCATATCTTCTTTTTCAAAATAAAAGGATTCCAACGCTTCGGTGGCTTCCTTGAGTTTTGCATCTCCGTGGCCGGTGAGCAGGGAACTGGGTATGGTGCTGTCAATTTCTTTTACCCTGGCAATCAGATCAAGGCCGTCCATATCCGGCAGCCGCTGGTCGATAATTGCCAGATGGACCGTTTTTGTCTGCAGAATATCCAGCGCTTCTTTGCCATCCAAAGCAGTGAGCGGTTCATAGCCCTGGAGCCGGATCCTGTCAGCCAGTGCATTCAGAAATCTGGGGTTATCCTCCACCAGCAATATGTGGATATCCTCCTGGGCCCGGGTGGCATGATGACTTCTGGTTCTGGTTTTTTCTTTTGCCATGGCGGCCGGATTTTGCGTAATGACATATTCAGGCTTGCCGTATTCTTTTATGACAGCATCAATGGCTGTATCAATATCTGAATAATGCACCGTATGGGCAAACCCAAGGCCCTGCTCCTGTGCTTTGGTGCGGAAATCTTCTGCATTCCGGTCGGAATTTTTTTTAAACTCATCAAAAGCCACATCATGGGCATTGGAAAAAAATTCCGTGACATCATGGGTAAGATTGGCACAATTCACAGCAATGATGCCGCAGCCCATCCGCACAGCCATCTCAATGGTGTAGGAAACCATTTTGTCGGGAAACAGGCTTTCATAAGTGGCAACGGCAATGTCCTGACGGGTGTTTTGCCCAGATGCCGCTTTTTTGGTTTCACGGGGGTTATCCGGGCTGCCCGCCTCCTGCGCATCCGCCTTTCCTGGTTTTTTTTTGGATTTATTAAGAATTGTCATAATTGGTCCTCGGATTTGGTGTTAAATTTTTTCATTTTTCAAATTTTTATGTTTACAAATGAAACAAAAAACTTTATATTGAGATATAAATTAAAATTTTTAAACAGTCAATACAAAAGATTGATTTATGAAACAGATTGATATCCTGATTGTTGATGATGAAATTAAATTTGCCGACATGCTGTCCCGGCGGCTGTCTCTTCGGGGCATCACCTGTCAGGCATGTTATGACGGGCAGTCCGGTCTGCAGTGGATCAAAAATAATCCCGGCGCAGCCGCCCTGATCCTGCTTGACCTGAAACTGCCGGATATGTATGGCACACAGGTACTGGCCCATATAAAACAAATCGATCCGGGCATCCCTGTTTTCATCATCACCGGACACGGCACCAGGGAGGATGAAAAAGAATGCCTTGGCCTGGGCGCGGTGGAATTCATCCACAAGCCCGTGAGCATTGAAAAAATCACCACCCTGCTCAACTGTGTCCGGGGGGAGGTGCAATGATCCGAAAACCGCAGATACCGCAAATACTGCAGAAACAGGAGTGGCTGGCTTTTTTGTTTCACCGGCACAATGCCCACCTGGCATCTTTTCACACCTTTTCCAATTACCGCAGTATCTGGATCATCAGCATCATTATCCTGGCCGTGACTTCCCTGTCCCCCCTGGTGATGGCCACCCTCATCAACCAGCGGCTGATCCGGCAGTCCGTGGATGCGGAACTGGTTCTCCAGACCGAGCGGGTCACCTCCAATGCCAAGCGGTCTGTGCGGTTTTTCCTGGAAGAACGGCTGAACGCCCTGCGGTTTATCGTCAATGAACTGCCCTATTACGCGTTGGTCGATAACGAACACCTTGCGGAAATTCTGAGCAATCTCAAACTGGGCTTCGGCGGATTCACCGACCTGAGCATCATCGAATCCAACGGCAGCCAGGTGGCCTATGCCGGCCCCTTCAATCTGGAGGGCAAAAACTATAAAACCCAGCCCTGGTTCACCAAAAGCCTGCAAAGGGATAATTTCATCAGCGAAGTGTTCACCGGATATCGGGATGTTCCCCACATCATCATTGCGGTCCGGTCCATCAATGCCCTGGGCCGGCTGTTCATCCTCCGGGCCACCCTGGACACCCAGCGTCTCATGGATACCCTGCTCTCCTACAAAACCAATGTCCACACCGATATTTTTCTGATGAATCACACCGGTTTGCTCCAGACCCCTTCCAAAAACTATGGAAAAGTTTTCACCCCCACCCGTCTGGATGTTCCGGAATTTTCAACCACAACAAACGTGATCATGCCTGAAAATAAAAGTGATCATGCCTTTATCACCGGATACTCCTATATTATCACCGAGGCGGTGACCACCCCGTTCATCCTCCTGGTGAACAAGGAAAAATCCGTTGTCATGGGGACCTGGCTGAACCTGGGAAAAACCTTCAACTGGATCATCGGCATCAGCTGTCTGGTGATGATGATCATTATCACCCTGGTGTCCACCTTTATGGTGAACAAGCTGTATCTGGCGGATAAAACCAAAGCGGAAACCATGCTCAGGATGGAGCAGAGCCAGCAACTGGCCTGCATCGGGCAGCTGTCCGCCGGCATTGCCCATGAGATCAACAACCCCCTGGCCCTGATCAATGAAACCGCCGGATACCTCAAGGACCTGTATCATTTTACAGAAGAAGAGCAAAA
>JAABSS010000343.1 GCA_011390235.1 Desulfotignum sp. | reverse complement strand
CATGAACCTTCCCTTGTGGTTTGGTAAAAATCAAAGCCGAACAGCACGGGCCCTGGCAGAAAAAGAAAAAGCACAGGCAGAGAAAACCAACACCGCAAACAAGGTCAAAGCCCGGATCAGCCGCCTGTGGTTCAAGCTGGAAAATGCCGAACGGCTGATAATCCTGTATGAAAAAAATCTGCTTCCCCAGGCGGTCTCTGCTGTACAAACGGCAGAGACCTGGTTCAAGCAGGGCCAGGGCAGTTTTGCCGATTTTCTGGAAATCCAGGCAACTGCCTACAATTTTCAATTGTCCCTTGAACGGGCCAAAGCTGATTACGCCAAAATCCTGGTACTGCTGGAGCAGGCAGCCGGTGCCATCCTGGATGCGAAAATCACGCCAGACACAGGAGAAAAAAAGCCATGAAAATACAAATTTCAATCCTGACAATACTGGTGCTTTTTTTTGTTTCTGTTTGCTTTGCAGATTACGACACCATGAAAAAGGAACTGGAAGACTACCGGCCCCGGGACAGCTTTGCCATTCGGCCATCATCCGATATCTTGGAGCAGAAAACCGCTTCCCGCGAGGCAATGTTGTCTGTTGACGAATCACAGATACAAATCCTCAAACAAGGATATGAAAAAGACCTGTATGGACCCGTTGACGATGCCGTGACAATGGGGGTGGATGAAAAAACCCTTGCCCGGTTGTCTCCAACTGGTGATGACCCTGAGGCCGCAGCAGAGTTCATCAGGCAGAAAATCGATCTGAAAGAGATCAAAGCCATTGCAGCCCTGCGAAATACGGATATCAAGGCTGCCAGAAAAAAGGTCCTGGCGGAGATCCAGTCCTTTGACCAGGTCACGCACTTAGATGACAGTCTGCAACAGTATGCGGCATTCACCGCTGCCCTCAACAACAGGGTCGGGCCTCTGAAAACAAAGGATTCCATCAAGGCAGAACATCCGTTTCCCGGCCTTGTTGCCCTCAAGGGCCGCATCGTCCAAAGCCAGGTGGACATGCTGGTGGAGCAGATGAAAATTGCCGGCAAACAGGTGCTCCAGGATGTTGAAAATGCCTATTGGGAGCTTGCGTATACCACCCGGTCCATCCGGATCATCCATGAAACCATGGCTGCATTCGACCGGCTTCTGGATGTGGCTGCATCCCTGTATAAAAGCGGCAGAACCAGTTACCAGGATGTGATCAAGGTAACCATAAAAATAGAAGAACTTAACGAAGAGCTGGTCACCCTGGAAAATGAAGCAGACAATGCAAAAATCCGGCTGCTTGAACTGATGGACCTTCCGGCAGATACAATTATGGGTCCGGTGAAAACAGCGTCCCTGCCCGAAACAATTCCCCCGCCTGAAAAATTGTTACCCATTGCCAGGGACCATCGCCAGGAACTGGCCGCCATCCGGTTTCAGATCAGCAAACTGCAGTCCATGGTGGAGATGGCTGAATCCATGAAGCAGTCATCGTTTACCCTGGGATTGTCCTATTTTGAAGCCGACCATGTCAATACAGCCGGCACCGATGCCCCGCAGCAGGCATTTGCCGAAAAAACCATGGCATCCATGAAAAACAACCAGCCGGTGAAACCCTGGTATGGCGTGGACAGCCCCTGGTTACAGCAGACAAGGCAGACACTGGCAGGTCTTGAACATACCCTGGTTGCCAGAGAGAATGCCACAGACCGCATGGTGTACAATGCCTGGTTCAAAACAGACAAAAACCTGCGGGAGCTGGAT
Organism: Desulfotignum sp.; assembly: GCA_011390235.1. Next base: position 1,090 of record JAABSS010000343.1, on the reverse strand, counting down.
TTGTATCAAAACCGGATACTGCCTCTGACAAAGTCTGCCCTGGATGTGTCCACCAGGGAATATGAGACGGGGTCAATTCCCTTTTCCCAGGCCATCGGTTCCTATACAGACTGGCTGAACGTGAAACTGACCATTGCGCAAAAGACAAAAGACTTAGGTGTCTCTTTTGCCGCCCTTGAAACGGTTGTAGGTACAAACTTATAAACACACAACACTACAAGCCCGGCTGAGCAAGGTGCCGGCCCGGCTGGACAACGCAAGCATATAGCTGGACAACGCAAGCGTATAAAAGTTGCTTAATGGAAAATACAGGGAGAAACGATTTATCATGAATATCAAATCAACCCTGCTGGTTATTATTTCGACGGCACTGATAACAGGCACAGCGGTATTTTTTATAATAACCACCATTGGACCAACATCCTCTGAGAGCAGTAAAGTTTCATCTGAACAAAATGGCGATGCTGCATCAAAAGAGCGGAAGATCATCTACTGGAAGGCCCCCATGGACCCCACCGAGATCTATGACGAGCCGGGTAAAAGCAAGATGGGCATGGACCTTGTGCCGGTATATGAAGATGAGGTTTCCGAAGATGAGACGTCCGGAGACACGGCAGATCGGAAAATCTTATACTGGAAAGCGCCCATGGATCCCACAGAAATCTATGATGAACCGGGCAAAAGCAAGATGGGCATGGATCTTGTGCCGGTATATGAAGATGAGGTAAAGGGCGGGGTGGATATTAAAATAAATCCGGTGGTGGAACAGAACATGGGCCTTAAAATCAAACCCGTTGAACAGGGCCCTTTGAATCATGTCATCAAAACCTATGGCCATGTGACCTTTGATGAAACCAGGACCGGTATTGTCAGTCCCAAAACCGCAGGGTGGGTTGAAACCCTTTATGCCGACTATACCGGGTTTGTTGTTGAAAAGGGTGACCCGCTTTTTGCTATGTATTCCCCGTCTCTGCTGGCATCCCAGGAGGAATATCTGTCAGCCTATAAAAATTTTCAGGTACGCAAAACCCCCTTGAACAAAGACCTGCTGGAATCAGCCAAAAAAAGACTGGCATACTATGACATTGCA
>JAABSS010000342.1 GCA_011390235.1 Desulfotignum sp. | reverse complement strand
GGCCGGCCTCGGATGCCGATATTCTGGTCCCCGGGGGCACGGTGTCCATCATCGGTACCACATCCGTGGAAATTGACAACCTGGATGATATCCGGCCCACCATGGATGAAGTGGATACCATCATCCGGCAGGGGGCTGTCATGGTACCGGCCCTTGCCACCACCCGGTATATACGTGCCTATGCCGGTGTCCGGCCCCTGGTGAAAAACGGGAGCGAAAAGGGCAGGACAATCAGCCGCAATTATACCCTTAAAAACCATGAAGCAGATGGATTGCAAAATTTTGTCACCATCACAGGCGGCAAATTGACCACCTACCGCCTCATGGCGGAAAAAACCGCTGATATCGTGGCCGGACGTCTGAAAAACACAACACCCTGTGAGACCGCCCAACTGCCGCTGCCCCCCAGCCGGAAAGGGGAGTGGACAGAGCCGGGCAGATCTCCCAGGACCTGGGCTGCCCGGCCAAAGGATACATTGATCTGCGAGTGTGAAATGGTGTCCGAGTCCATGGTGGATCAAATTGTTGAAACCCTTCTGGCAGAAGGCAGTGCCCCCACACTAGAGGAGGTGGGCCGCAGAAGCCGCATCGGTAAAGGCCCCTGCCAGGGAACCTTTTGTTCCTTCCGGCTGGCAGCCTATCTGTACCGGACCGGGAAACTGGATAAAAAACAGGGTTTTTTCCAGGTAAGGGAATTTGTCAATGAACGGTGGAAAGGTTTTATGCCCCTGGTGCGGGACAGGGAACTTGCGCGCCTGGAAATGCAGGAGGCGTTTTTATGCGGCCTGTTCAATATGGAAGTGGATCCGTGAACCCGAAACCGTTGCATACCGGACTGGCAGTGGTGGGATCAGGTATGGCCGGCATGGCTGCAGCCATATTTGCATACAACCGGGGGATCTCCTTTGTACAGGTGGGGCAGGCATCGGAACTCAGTTTTTCCAGCGGGTGCCTGGATCTGTTCAGTATCCTGCCCGGCAGGTTTCCACAGGGTTTTGCCGATCCGTTTGCGGGGATTGATGCTCTGGTAAAAAAAAGGCCCCATCATCCCTACAGCCGGGTGCCCCATCCCATGATCCGGGAGGCGTTTGCCGAATTCACTGATTTTATGGGCTCTGCCGGCATTTTTTTCCATGGCCCGGAACAAGGCGATCAAAACATCTGGAAGAACCAGCATATTATCACCCCGGCCGGCACCCTGAAACCCACCTGGCAGGTTCCTGCAGCCATGCATGCCGGGAGCCTTGCCATTGACCGCAATCAGCGGATATGCATCGTTGACATCAAGGGCCTAAAAGGTTTCGGGGCCAGGCAGATTGCCCAGACCCTGCAGCCGCAGCTGCCCAGTGTAACCGGTGCCACCATTGCATTTCCCGGCCGGGAAACCGCAGGGGATCTCATGTGTGAACGCCTTGCCTGGGATCTTGAACACCCGAAGATCCTGGCACAGTTTATCGGCCTTTTGAAACCCCATGCAGGCCGGAGCGACGTCCTGGGTCTGCCCGCCATCCTGGGTATGTACCGGTTTGAAAAACTGCGCCGGACACTGGAAAATGCCTTGAAAAAGCCGGTGTTTGAAATTCCCACCTTGTCACCGTCCGTGACAGGCATGCGCATGAAGGAGGCGTTTTCGGGAAAAATGACAGATCTTGGTCTGCACCATTTTCCTGTGGCAGTATCTGACATTGTCCCGGATAAAAACGGGTTTGTATTTTTTGTAAACCAGGGATTGCAGACCATGGAAGTCCGGGCGGATCATCTGGTCCTGGCCACCGGACGGTTCATGGGCAAAGGCCTGGGAGTCCGGGATGAACAGGTAAAAGAGATGCTGTTTGATCTGCCGGTTGCCCAGCCTGCAACCCGATCGGGGTGGCTGCGTTCAGATTTCTTCGACCCTGTCGGCCACCCGGTGAACCAGGCCGGTATTGAAACCGATGATTGTTTCCGGCCCCTGGATGCTGACGGATCTGTGTTTCACCCGCGGTTGTACGCCGCCGGCAGCATCCTGGCCCACCAGGACTGGAAACGGGAAAAATCCGGGTCCGGCATTGCCATTGCATCGGCATTCAAGGCAGTGTCCCATATTGCAGGAGACTAGCCCCGGGCAGGTTGTGTCGGTGCGCGTCATATTTTGGATCCGGTTTGTTACAAGTTGTTGGCGCACCGAAGCGTTAAGAACAGCAAACTGTATGAGGACATACCTGCCCGCAGTTTTTGCTGTTTAGCGCAGGGGCGCTTACAACTTGTCAAACCGGTCCAAACCTGCGCGCACCGACACAGCCTGCCCGGGGCGGTTATTGATAGAAAACCATCCAGTGGTGCCTTATCCCGGATGGCTGCGTTTCCATGCAAAGGATTTTTCCACTGCCTTTTTCCAGCCGTCATACAGCCGGTTTCGCAAAGATGATTCCATATCCGGCCCCCAGGTGGTGTGGGCCTGCCAGTTTTTCTTCAACGATTGGGTGTCCGGCCAGAACCCCACAGCCAGGCCGGCGGCATAGGCCGCTCCTAATGCCGTGGTTTCCGTGACTTTGGGACGGATGACCTTTGTGTCTAAAATATCCGCCTGGAACTGCATCAAGGTGTTGTTTTCCACCATGCCGCCGTCCACTTTGAGGGATGCAAGATTCAGATTTTCACCGATATCCCTGGAAATGGCCTCCACAATGTCTTTGGTCTGGAATGCACAGGCTTCCAGCACCGCCCGGGCAATATGGCCTTTGTTGGCAAACTGGGTCAACCCGGCAATCACGCCCCTGGCATCCGACCGCCAATACGGGGCGAACAGCCCGGAAAATGCCGGCACACAATAGACATCTCCATTGTCTTTTACGGTATTGGCAAGGGTTTCTATTTC
>JAABSS010000341.1 GCA_011390235.1 Desulfotignum sp. | reverse complement strand
TTGAGGTTCTTGATGGGATCATGGCGGTGACGAGGGAAGACCTTTGCCGACAACAGCGGGGAGATGCCTGCTGCCCGGCGCAAAAAAAGGAGAAAGCAGATGGGTGATCAAAAACTGAAAATATTGTTTCTGTGCACGGGAAATGCGTGCAGAAGCCAGATGGCCGAAGGGTGGACCCGGCATTTTAAAAATGATGTGATTGATGTATTTTCCGCAGGAGTCGAAACCCACGGCGTGGACCCTCAGGCTGTGGCGGTTATGAAAGAGGCAGGTGTGGATATTTCCGGCCACCGGTCCAAACATGTTAGCGAATTTCAGGACAAAAAAATGGATGTGGTGATTACGGTGTGTGACCAGGCAAAAGAATCCTGCCCGTATTTTCCCTTTGCCGGCAAAAAGGTGCACCAGGGATTTGCAGATCCCCCGGCCCTGGCAAAGGATTTGGCCCAAAAGGGCAGTGATGAAACCGCCCAGCTGGACTGTTACCGGAAAGTCAGAGATGAGATTCGGGCGTTTGTGGAAAAACTGCCGGACAATGTGTTGTCATAAACCCCAAAAAATAGTGATTCCCGGTTAGTAGAGCTTATCGCGCAGGTTCATTTTTTAAACTTATTTGGATTCTTTTTATTGACAAAGTAGATTGGAGACTATATTTTAACGTTTAGCAATTTGGCTAATTAGCTAAACATTAAAAAGTGTGAATCTGATCATACTAAGGAGAAGAAAAATGAACGAATCCGTTAAAGAATTGATCGCCATCGGCGCATCTGTAGGTGCCCACTGTCAACCTTGCCTGGAACATCATATTCAGGCGGCCCGAGATCTCGGGGTGCCGGAAAACGATATCCGCGAAGCGGTGGCCACGGGGCATCAGGTGGAAAAAGGGGCCATGCTTGCCATGAAAAAATTCACCGGCAAGACTCTTGAAAATTTGGCAGCCGCCCCTTCCCGGGACATGCAGCCGAAAAATCAGGCCGCCCACGCAACCCTGACAATTTATGATCCGGCCATGTGCTGTTCCTCCGGTGTCTGCGGCCCCAGTGTGGACCCGGTGCTGGCACAGTTTGCCGGCACATTGAAACAGGCGGCCGGCGTATCTGATATCCGTATTGAGCGGTACAATCTCGGGCAGCAGCCCCAGGCATTTGTAGACAATGAAACAGTCCAGGCAATGCTGAAAGACGGGGGTGAAAAACAGCTTCCCTTTATTTTCATTGATGACCAATTGTGGATCAAGGGCCGGTATCCGTCAAAAGAAGAGCTGATGGATAAGCTCAACATCACCCCCGGGCCGGTGCTGTTTTCCGGTTCTGCCCCGGCGGATGACACACCCTGCTGCGGTGAGGAAGGGTGCTGCTGATGAAAACATTTCTCAAAGATCTTCCCCGGTACCTGTTTTTCACCGGCAAAGGCGGGGTGGGAAAAACCACCATGGCCTGTGTCACGGCCCTGGGCATGGCAGACCAGGGCAAAAAGGTGCTGCTCATCAGTACGGATCCGGCATCCAACCTGGATGAGGTTCTGGAAACCCCATTATCTGCCGAACCATCGGCCATATCGGCGGTTCCCGGCCTGTTTGCCCTGAACATCAACCCCATCGATGCGGCAGCCGAATACAAAGAGCGCATGGTGGGACCGTATCGCGGGGTCCTGCCCGAAGCGGCCGTAACCCAGATGGAGGAGCAGCTTTCCGGGGCCTGCACCGTGGAAATCTCAGGGTTCAACGAATTTTCCAAACGCCTGGGAGATGATGCCGCCATGCAGGCGTATGATCATGTGGTGCTGGATACCGCCCCCACCGGCCATACCTTGCGTTTGCTGTCCCTGCCGTCCGCCTGGAATGACTTTATCGCCTCCAACCAGACCGGCAGCTCATGCTTAGGACCCATTGCCGGGCTCCAAGAGCAGAAAATCATGTTCGAGCAGGTGGTGGCGGCCCTGAAAGACCCGGATCAAACCCTGCTGGTCATGGTTACCCGGGCGGAAAAAATGACGTTTCAAGAAGCCTGGCGTGCCGGCCGGGAACTTGGGGAACTGGGATTGAAAAATCAGCATCTGATTATCAATGGCGTGTTTACTGCTGCTTCAGATGATCCCGTTGCTGAGGCATTTGCCCAAAAATCCTCCGAGGCCATGGCGGCCATGCCCGATGCCCTCAAGGCTCTGCCCTCCACCCGGGTGCCGTTCCAACCGGCCGGTATCATGGGGGTGACTGCCATGCGCCGCGTATATCAGAAACAGGACCATGGCCTGACATCCGATCGGATAGAGCAGATGCAGTCCAAAAAAGATAAGATATCTGCCAGGCTGCACCAGTGGCCTGATTTATTCAAGGACCTGGAAGCTCCCGGCAAAGGGGTGATTATGACCATGGGCAAGGGCGGTGTGGGCAAAACCACCATGGCGGCGGCCATTGCCGCAACACTGGCGGAGCGGGGACATGAGGTGATCCTGTCCACCACAGACCCGGCAGCCCATGTGGCCCAGACCATCCAGAACAGCCTGGAAAACCTGACGGTGGAACGTATTGATCCCAAAGCGGAAACCGAGCAATATGTGGCTGGTGTGCTGGAAAAAAATCGCAGTATTCTTTCAAAGGATGACATGGCTCTGCTGGAAGAGGAGATGCGGTCTCCGTGCATCGAAGAAATCGCCGTGTTTCAGGCCTTTGCCCATACCGTGGCCAAGGGCGAGAACAAGTTCGTGGTTTTGGACACCGCTCCCACGGGCCATACCCTGCTGCTACTTGATGCCTCTCAATCCTATCACCGGGAGGTGGCAAAATCCGTAGATGAACTGCCCGAAGCGGTCAAAACAATGCTGCCGCGGGTGCGGGATCCCAAATTTACAAAGGTGCTCAT
>JAABSS010000340.1 GCA_011390235.1 Desulfotignum sp. | reverse complement strand
GGAGCATTTCCTTCTGGAGTTGGGCAAAGGGTTTTTGTTTGAAGCACGGCAGAAGCGATTCACCTTTGATGAAGAACACTTTTTTGTGGATCTTGTATTTTACAACCGGCTGTATGGGTTTACCAAGTTCATTATCGTGGTGCCCTCCATTGCCATCATCGATGAGCCCCAGAGTATGGATACCACGGCCAGGAGCAAACAGGCCATTGCATCGCTGAACCCGCTGTGCAACCTGCGCTATTCCGCCACCCATGTGGACAAATACCATATGCTGTACAAACTCGACTCCGTGGATGCCTATGAACAGAAACTGGTGAAACAGATCGAGGTGGCAGGCGTGGACGTGGTGGATGGTCACAACAAAGCGTATATCAAACTGATCAGCGTGGATAACAAAAAAAGCCCTATCACCGCGAAAATCGAGATGGACTGCCGGACAAAAACCGGTAGTATCCAGCGAAAAACCGTGACGGTCAAAAGCAGGAATGATCTATTGGAAAAAAGCAGCGGGCGAGACATTTATAATGGGTATATCATCGATGAAATCTATTGCAAAAAAGGTAGTGAATATATCGAATTCACCAGCAGGCCTGAGACCCTGAAGCCGGGACAGGTGGTCAACGAGGTGGATCCGGATGAAACCAAGCGCCTTCAGATCGCCAAAACCCTTGCCGATGAAAGCGCCTATAACCTGATCATGATTTCGTGAACTGGCAGCTGCCAGCGGCCGCCTGAGTGCTGCGGATCTGTCGGCATCAGATGCAGGTTTGCTGGAAAAGTTGAAACTGGTGGAAGGTAAATATTTGAAACGGGCGGCCGTGCTGTTGTTTCATGAAGACCCGGACCGGTTCATCACCGGGGCTTTTGTGAAAATCGGCTATTTTGTTTCCGAAGCAGATCTGGCCTATCATGATGAAATCCATGGGTCTCTTTTTTCCCAGGCCCATGCCGTGGTTGACCTGCTGCGGACCAAATAACTGTGAACTTAAAGGCCGGATGTGCCTGTATGGGTTGGTAGATAGGTTACCAGAAAATCAGATGAAATTTTGTAAATCAAGGGTGCAGCCTGAGCAGCTTGAAATGGATAAACAAGCGGCATTGGTAAACAATTTCCGCCAAGTCCGGGAATAACAATCATGTATCTCCTGAATTCAGCTTGTCATAACAGTCCCGGCAGGAACAGCGCGATCTGCGGAAAGATCAGCAGCAGGGCGTTGCACACGATCAGGGCAAACCCGTTCATGAAACATCCGCCCACATGGTAATGATCTGCTTGGGATAATGGTCCTGGATAGACAACAGGCTTTCAAACTCCCGGCGGTATGTCTCGCTGTCAGGATCGTTGATTGTCCAGGCCATATGAGGATGCCCAGCAGGCTTACAGACAGGTTTAAGGTGAGCGTGATCATCCGGGTTTAACCGTTGATATTTTCCGAATCTTCAGATAGGGTAATATCTCTGCTGGAAAGCTATACCAGAGGGTGTTCTGACACCATGGGATTGTATTTTGACCGATTGTGAAAAGGGAAATAATAATGAACAAAATTGGAAGAAACGATCCATGTCCCTGTGGCAGCGGACGTAAGTACAAGAAATGCTGCCTTGCCGACAGTGGTGGATTCAGCACGTATACACAGGAAGACAAGTCAGCGGCGCTGCAAAAGCTGGAGCATTTTGTTGAACAAAAGGGCTGGGAGGGTTTTGAGGATGAATCCCTGGGCGTGTTCTATGGTGACCCGGGAGAAAACCATCCCTGGCTTGAAGAAAACAAGTATATCAGCGAGATGAGCCAAATCATGTTCGATTTCTGGTTTTATTTTGACCTTAGAACCGATGAAAACAGGACCGTGTTCGACTATTTTCTTGATACAGACCCCTCTTTGAGCAAAGCAGAGAGAACCTACCTGGGTTTGGCTGCCAGATCCTGTGTACGTCTGTATGAGGTGACCAAAGTCATTCCCGGCAAATCGGTCACTGCAATGGATGTCATAGGTAAAACCTGTACCGAAATCAGGGAAATTTCAGGTTCCCGGTCATTGAAACGCCATGATCTGTTTGCTGCCCGCATTATCCCGGTGGGCGCATCCGGCCGGCCGGAAATCGACGGGGGGTTTTATCTGTTTCCCCGCATGCAGCGGGATGAGATTGTCAGCCGGATAGAATTCCTTTATGACATGTTTTTTCAGGACAATCCCGGGACACCGGAAACGGAATTTTACAAGGAACTTCCTCCAATCTATCATCAGCTGTGGCTGAAGACATATGGGAGTTCCGTCCCAAAAAACGTGAAAACCAGTGACGGCCATGAGATGGTAATCTCCCATGTGTATTTTGATGTGGACGACCCGGATGCACTCATTGCGGTTCTTGACGGCAAAAAGGACCTTGATCGTCCCACAGATGATTTGTACTGGACCTGGCTGTCCAAACCCAAAGACGGTGAAAAGCATGTTTATGGAGTTTTCCAGCTGGATGGCCGACGGCTGATTCTGGAAACCACATCCAGGGAACGAGCCAAAAAGGGACAGACGAAAATCAAACGGATTGCCGGAGATCTGGCCCGATACAGACTCACCGAGTACACCAGCCTCCAAAGCGCCATGCAGGAATATCTGTCAAAAGAACCGGATCCCAAAGCGGAGATAAATTTTGATGATCTGTCTCCGGCTGACAGAGAGAAACTGGACAGGGCGGTCCAGGAAAAAAACAAGGCCTATTACAAGGAATGGCTGGACATGGATATTCCAAGGCTGGACGGCTGTACTCCCCGCCAGGCGGCCCGGTCCCGGGACCTGAAACCGCGGATCATCGAGATGCTCAAGGATCTCGAATACATGTATGAAACCGAACTGAAAAATGGAAATC
>JAABSS010000339.1 GCA_011390235.1 Desulfotignum sp. | reverse complement strand
GGGATAGACCATGATAAAGGTGACCGGGATTATCAGCTGTTTTAAAGAAGAGGTGTCGAAAAGGTATCCGAAAATTAATCCGAAACCCATGGAAACAGGGATGGTCCATACCAGGTTTTTTTGATATATTTCAACGTTTTTATCATGTCAGGTTTTCCTTTGCAAATGTGTGTCGGGTGTCTGTATCGTCAAATCCTTTTTTTGATACAAAGTGAATGGGGCAGGATGACCGGAATTTACAGTAAATGTCCGGATCACGGCATGTCAGGCACTGGTCGCACAAATAGATGTTGTGTTTCATGCATAGGTAACTGGTTTGTCTTTCCGGGTGGTTCACGCACTTGCCCATATTTCCTCCTGGCGCATTGGTTTGCGCTATATTTTTTTTGTCAGAACATCGTCCAAATTTTTTTCCAGGGTTTCTGTGGACTGGACCCCCACAAACCGCGTAACTTCCCGCCCGTGATCAAACAAAATCAGGGTGGGGATGCTCTGGACCATATAATGGGTGGCCACCGCAGGCTGGGAATCGATGTTTATTTCCACAATGGCTGCCCTGTCTTTGTATTTTTCCACCAGATTTTTGATGATCGGTGCCATCTGTCTGCATGGCCCGCACCAGGGTGCACTGAAATCCACCAGTGCCACCTTGTCTTTAACATCGGGTGCAAATTCCGTTATTTCCATTTTTGGTATCCTTTTGTTTTGTGTGTCTGCATCTTTGCTCCTGCTTCCGGCATGAATCAAATCAAGATTCATGCCAGAAAAAAACCATGCCCTTGAAACCATGGCAAAACATGCAGGAGCCTGGCTTTGCCCATGGTCTTCCGGGGGGATGCAGGCCGCAGGATGCCGTTACCTTATCACAGGTGTGTTTCAGATCATAACGGTAACGTTATAGGGGTGCATCAGGATCATGACAGATACTGTTTCATAAAAAGAGATAATGCCTTGACAAAAAAAAAGCCCGACTTTAGGATGCATAAGGCCATCAGATCCTGTCAACCGCAGATGCCGATTGTTCCGGCCGGCTGTCCCACAGGATAAATGACAACAGCGGTATTATTGAAAACGGGCACCAGCAAGACACCATGAAAATTTTACCCATTATTTTTCAAAAAATAAAAACCGCTCTGATGGATCTGCTTCCCATCATTCTGGTGATCACTTTTTTTCAGCTGGTTGTTATCCGGCAACCCCTTCCCCAGCTGGGAGAGGTGATTTTCGGGGCCCTGCTTGTGGTGGCGGGACTGGTTCTGTTTGTTCAGGGACTTGAAATGGGATTGTTTCCCATTGGTGAGGCCATGGCATATGCGCTGGCCAGAAAAGGCAGCCTGTTCTGGCTTTTGCTGTTTGCCTTTGCACTGGGGTTTTCCACCACCATTGCCGAACCTGCCCTGATAGCCGTGGCAGCCGAAGCCGCTGATATAGCCGGCAAAGGGGGGTTGATACATCCGGATGAAAAATCTTTGAATACCTATGCATTAGGCCTGCGCGTCAGTGTGGCAGTCTCTGTGGGCCTGGCCATCCTGGTGGGGGTCATCCGGATCCTCAAAGGCTGGCCCATCCATTATCTGATCATCGGCGGATATGTAGTGGTGATGCTCATGACCATCATCGCCCCTGAAGAGATCATCGGCATTGCCTATGATGCCGGCGGGGTGACGACTTCCACCATTACCGTACCCCTGGTGGCGGCCCTGGGGGTGGGACTGGCATCTTCCATCCAGGGCAGGAGCCCGCTGATAGATGGTTTCGGTCTCATCGCGTTTGCTTCTTTGCTGCCCATGATTTTTGTCATGGGCTACGGGTTGCTGATATTCAATTAACAATAAGGAGGGAATCCCATATTGGAATTTTTGATGGATTTCATGAAAATACTGGCTGCCACAGGCAGGGATGTACTGCCGATCATCCTTTTGATCGGGGGGTTTCAGCTACTGGTCCTGCGCCAGCCCATTCCCCACTTGGGACGGGTGCTGGTGGGCGGTGTGTATGTGGTGATCGGGCTGGCCCTGTTTCTGGCCGGTCTGGAAAAAGCGTTGTTTCCCCTGGGTAAAATCATGGCAGCCCAGCTTTCCGATCCCGTGTTTATCTACGGCACCCCGGATCAGCCGGCCCTGGCAGACTGGACAGCCTATGGATGGGTGTATCTGTTTGGTGCCATGATCGGATTTGCCACCACCATTGCCGAACCGTCCCTCATTGCTGTGGCCTACAAGGCCAGTGAGGTGTCCATGGGCACCATCAGCCAGTGGGGATTGCGGATTACCGTTGCCATAGGCGTAGCCTTTGGTATCAGTCTCGGCACCTTCCGCATTGTCACGGGCACCCCTCTTTTCCTGTACATTCTTGTGGGATATGTCATGGTACTTTTACTGACCCTGGTCTCCCCGAAAAATATCATTGCACTGGCCTATGATTCCGGCGGGGTCACCACATCCACTGTTACCGTGCCCCTGGTGGCGGCCCTGGGACTTGGTCTGGCATCCACCGTGCCGGGCCGCAATCCCGCACTGGACGGATTCGGGCTCATTGCCTTTGCCAGTCTTTTTCCCATCATATCGGTGCTGGGATATGCCCGGCTGGCCGTATGGATGACCCATCGCAAAGCCAGAAAAACGGAGAAAACCTATGCGGTTTAAACTTATTTTATCCTCTGTAAAAGCAGAGATTACCGACAAGATTGTTGATGCCGTCAAAAAAGAGGGCGCCACCGGCGCCACCATCATTCCCGCCAGAGGGACCGGTATCAAAGAGGCAAAAACGTTTTTCGGCCTGACCCTGGAAGCCCAGACCGATATTATCATGCTGCTGGCGGAAGAACATGTGGCGGAAAAACTGTTGACCGTCATAAAAACCGCTGG
>JAABSS010000338.1 GCA_011390235.1 Desulfotignum sp. | reverse complement strand
ATCCGCCTTTGGATATCGGATTGATGACAATGGGGTCTTACAGCCGGTAAACTGACAATGCCCCGTCAATCAAGGCGATCCCCTGCGCCCAACTTTTTATCTCTGAAACTCCTGTTTAAAAGTGTGGTAACAGGGAGAGGCCACTCCCCTTTTTGAACCTTGAAAAGTGTTGGCTATAGCCAGAAGTCTGCTCCCTGCCCCGGTTCAATTTTTTATATTATAAAAAACAATCTGAAAGAATGCCCAGAAATGCTGTCTATGGCTCATATATTTGAATTGAAGCTTTAAAACTGAAAAAGGTCACATACAATATATGGGGTTGTCGAAATTTTGTCAGAACTGAGTCTTTAAAACACCAGTGGACCAGGGCAATCGCAAGTAACTTTTTATAGGTTGACAGGAGCCTGTTCCGATTGAACGCCCTTCGTTCGCTGGATGGAAGCGGCTACAGATTCAATGCCGGACGTCACTTGGGTCGGAAAAACTCGCTTCGCTCAAACAGTTCCCGCCCCTTGCCGTTTGTCCGGCGAATCTGGTTCACCCGCTTCCATAATGCTCTGTCAGGGCTTTCCAATCGGGTCTGGCTAACTTGACAATTGTGCTATAACATATTGATATATAAGACGATATTTTTATCTAGACTTTTGATTCTATTTGTTGTAAATATTGGCAACACAAAAAAACAGGAGGTTGCCAATGCGCAAAAAGTCAATTGAATCGTTCTTTGGACAGATCGAAGATCACCGGCATCATAATAAACAACACAAACTGATTGATATCATCATTATCGCAATCTGCGGCGTTGTGGCCGGTGCGGACACTTATGAACAAATCGAAAACTTCGGTCAGAAACGGAAAAAATGGCTGTCAAAATTTTTAGACCTGCCATATGGAATTCCTTCCCATGATACGTTTGGAAGGGTCTTTGAAAAAATGAATCCCAGCGAGTTTCAAAACAGCTTTAAATGCTGGATCGCGTCGGTAACCAGGGTTACAAAAGGTCAGGTCATTGCCATTGATGGAAAAACCCTGCGGCGTTCCCATGATCAGTCCAATGATAAAAAGGCCATTCATATGATCAGCGCATGGGCCTCTGCCAATCAAGTTGTACTGGGGCAACTTAAGACGGAAGAAAAATCAAATGAGATCACAGCCATCCCATATCTTTTAAGACTGCTTGATATCTCAGGGTGCATCATCACCATTGATGCCATGGGGACACAAAAAAAGATTGCCAAAACAATTGTGGATAAAAAAGGGGACTATATTCTTGCCCTGAAAGACAATCATAAGACCCTTTACAATGATACAGTGTTGTTTTTCAAAGAAATGGAAAGTATGAAAAAAGAAGGTTATGTCTTTGATGAGTATGAAACGGTTGATGGAGATCATGGCCGGATTGAAACCCGGAAATATATCATGACATCTGATATTGACTGGCTGCAGGATAAAGGAGCCTGGGCCGGACTCAGAAGCATTGGCATGGTGGAGAGCAGCCGTGAGATAAAAGGAGCGGTCAGCCACGAAAAGCGCTATTACATCTCCAGCCTTGAGTGTGACCCCCAAAAATTTGGCAGTGCTGTCAGAAGCCATTGGGGCATTGAAAATTCAGTACACTGGGTTCTGGATATTGCCTTTCGGGAGGATGAAAGCCGGATACGAAAAGGATCGGCTCCGGAGAATTTTGCAGCAATCCGGCACATTGCGCTGAACCTGCTGAGGGAGAATAAACGATTCAAGGGCAGTGTAAAAAGCAAACGGCTGAATGCAGCGATGGATACGGATTATCTGGAGAAAGTGATGTTTGACTGACATATCATGAACAACACCCGGCAGAACATAGGGGCTTTTTAATATTTACATGTGTTGACCCGGGTGAGCCCTGGGAATGCCCTTGCCGTCAACTGATGTTTGTGTCATAGTCAATACCATACGATAACAGGAGTCACACAGGGGGTCTCGCCCCATAAATTCACGCCCATACCGGGCGGACATGCACAATCACCAAAAAACAGGAGGTGCAGCATGACAAAAGTTCTCATTCTTTATTACAGCATGTATGGTCACATCGAAACCATGGCAAAAGCAGTGGCGGAAGGCGCGCGTGGCATCAATGGCACCGAGGTCACGATCAAACGTGTGCCCGATTTAATGTCAGAAGCGGCGGCTCAAAAGGCAGGAGCCAAGCTTGATCAGACAGCACCGTTTGCATCAACCGGCGAACTGGCGGATTACGATGCCATTATCTTTGGCACGCCGACACGCTTTGGCAATATGTGTGCGCAGATGCGCAATTTCCTTGACCAGACCGGCGGGCTGTGGGCTGACGGCAAATTGATCGGCAAGGTGGGAAGCGTATTTACGTCCACAGCCACGCAACACGGCGGACAGGAAACAACGATCACCTCGTTTCACACCACCTTGCTGCATCACGGCATGATCATTGTGGGCCTGCCCTATTCCTGCAAAGAGATCATGAACATGAGTGAAATCACCGGTGGGACACCCTATGGAGCAAGCACGCTTGCTGACAGCGATGGCAGCCGACAACCGTCGGACAATGAAATCAAAATTGCCCGGTTCCAGGGAGCCCATGTTGCTAAAGTGGCGAAAAAACAATCGGCCTGACACGTCGACCCGGGCATTTTGGGAAATGGTTATTCGGGAATTTAACACCTCAAAAAATAAAATTTCCCATGAGAATTCGAGCTGAGATCCGACCGGTTCCTGGTTGCTTTTGAAGAAAATAGATGATAGTTGCACTGATATGGAGAAGAAACAGTTAAAAGATAAAATCCTTGAAGAAATTGCCAAAACTGAAAAGCAGATTATCGGTTATCAGAAGAATGCAGGGCCTGTGGCCCCTGACAATGCCATT
>JAABSS010000337.1 GCA_011390235.1 Desulfotignum sp. | reverse complement strand
GGCGGGGGGGAAGAAAAAACCAACCTGGAGGTGGTGGAAACCATCTGCGATCTGATGGATGACAAAACAGGGCGGCCAAAAGGCAGCAGCAGGAAATTGATTTCATTTGTCACAGACCGTCCCGGCCATGATATCCGGTATGCCATCAATTCCGATAAATCTTTTGAAAAAATCGGATACAAAGCCAGGTTTTCCTTTGAACAGGCCCTGTCCGCCACCATCGACTGGTACCTGGAAAACATGGACTGGGTTAAGTCCGTTCAGACCGGGGCCTACCTGGAGTGGATCAAAACCCATTACGGCACGGCACCATAAAAAAATGTATTACAGAAAACGGAGAGGTTTTATATGAAAGGAGTTGTTCTGGCCGGAGGGTCAGGAACAAGGCTTTACCCGGTAACCAAAGTGATAAGCAAGCAATTGCTGCCCATTTATGATAAACCCATGATTTTTTATCCCTTGTCAGTGCTCATGCTGGCCGGTATAAAGGATATTCTGATCATTTCCACTCCTGATGATCTGCCAAGGTTTGAGGATCTGCTGGAAGACGGGTCCCAGTGGGGAGTCCATTTTTCTTATCAGATACAGCCGGAACCAGGAGGACTGGCACAGGCCTTTATTCTTGGTGAAAAATTCATCGGCACAGACAATGTCTGTCTGATTCTTGGAGATAATCTGTTCCATGGATACGGACTTTCCCGGAGATTCCAGAAGGCAGCTGCAAGGCAAAAAGGGGCAACGGTTTTTGGTTATCCTGTTAATGACCCGGAAAGATATGGTGTTATTTCTTTTGATGCAGACGGCAGGGCCATTGATATTGAAGAAAAACCAGAATGTCCGAAATCAAATTTTGCTGTTACCGGCCTGTATTTTTATGACAATGAGGTGATAAATATTGCCAAAAACCTTTCCCCCTCCGCCAGAGGTGAGTTGGAGATAACAGATGTAAATATGGCATATCTGAAAAAAGGAACCCTTCATGTGGAACAGATGGGGCGCGGTACTGCCTGGCTGGATACCGGGACCCACACCTCCCTTCTCGAGGCTTCTTTGTTTATAGAAACCATGGAAAAACGTCAGGGACTCAAGGTAGCCTGTCTGGAAGAAATAGCATACCGAATGGGATACATTGATCAGGCACAAGTTCTGGCATTGGCAGAAAATTACAAAAAAACAGATTATGGTGTCTACCTGCAGGGATTGTTCAAAAGCAGCTGCTAATATAAAGAGGTTCGTTCAATGCAGATAATTAATACAAAACTGCCGGATATTAAAATACTTCGGCCCACGGTATTTGGCGATGACAGAGGATTTTTCATGGAAACGTTCCGGGACAAAGAGTTCAGAAAGAAGGTGGCAGATCTTAGCTTTGTTCAGGACAATCACAGCAGTTCAGGAAAAGGGGTGCTTCGGGGTCTGCATTACCAGATCCGGCATCCCCAGGGAAAATTGATACGGGTGATCGCAGGAGAGGTGTTTGATGTGGCCGTGGATGTCCGGAAAAGTTCGCCAGGATTCGGAAGCTGGGTCGGGGTTGTGCTGCGTGCTGCTGACAAGGACATGTTCTGGGTTCCTCCGGGATTTGCCCATGGGTTTTATGTGTTAAGTGACCAGGCTGAGTTTGTGTACAAGTGCACAGATTATTATGCACCTGAATATGACCGTGTTATTCTCTGGAACGATCCGGCTATTGGTATTGACTGGCCCCTGTCGGGCCGGGATTTGCCCTTGTTGTCATCCAAAGATGAGGACGGGATGTTGTTAAAAGATGCCGAGGTGTTTTCATGAAAGTGCTGATCACCGGCGCCAGGGGGCAGCTGGGACTTGAATTGCTGCAAACCTGTCCCGGCAGCTGTCTGGCCACCGGGGTCGACCTTCCGGAGGTGGATATCACAGACCCGGTACAAGTGGATCAGATTGTTGCAGCACACAAGCCGGACCGGTTGATCAACTGTGCTGCCTATACCAATGTGGACAAAGCGGAATCTGATGCAGATGCGGCCCATGCCGTCAACTGCAACGGGCCTGCCAACCTGGCCCGGGCCGCAAAAAAAAATGGCGCCGGGCTGGTTCATATCTCAACGGATTTTGTGTTCAGTGGTGACCAGTGCCGGCCCTACAAACCGCATGACAGGCCGGATCCGAAATCTGTCTACGGCAGAACCAAACTGGCTGGAGAACAGGCGGTCCTGGATATATTAGGAAAAGATGCGCTGATCATCCGGACAGCCTGGCTGTATGCCGGCCGTGGCGGCAATTTTGTCAACACCATGATCCGGCTGATGAAAGAAAAAGAGGCACTGACAGTTGTCGATGACCAGATCGGTACCCCCTGTTGGGCAAAAGGTCTGGCAAAAGTGTTATGGGCAGCAGTTGAAAAAGACCTGAAAGGCGTTTTCCACTGGAGTGATGCCGGTGTGGCATCCTGGTATGATTTTGCAGTGGCCATCCAGGAGGAAGCAATGGCAGAAGGATTGCTTAACCGGTTCATTCCGGTGAAGCCGGTTTCCACAGACCAGTACCCGACCCCGGCACAAAGACCGGCCTTCAGTGTTTTGAACAAAAATGACCTGGAGGCGGCCACCGGCATTCAAGTTCAACACTGGCGCCGGCAGCTGCGGTGTATGCTCCAGGAGTTGAAATAGAAGCGGTGTTTGAAATTTATGCAATGACGCTTAAGGAAGATACCATGGTTATCGTGAATCAGGCAGAGGTTGGGGTTTAGATGCCCGGATACTGGATAGCCCGACCATAGGTCCTTTCACAGTCGTCTCACCCCTAAAACAGGAAGGCGCATGATTTTTTTATTTTTGGCTTGCTTTTTTCAAAATTCTGGATTAGGTCTGGAAGCATAGCGATTCCTGGTGGTATAGCGAGCCCGGTTTCTG